>JBCDCL010000293.1:0-4814 GCA_039182175.1 Planctomycetota bacterium | reverse complement strand
TTTCGCGGCACCAGCAGCGATTACATGGTAGCGAGCCATTCGATTGGTCCCTTTTTGCTGCTGATGTCGCTATTCGGCACGACGATGACCGCCTTTGCCCTAGTGGGCTCGACGGGTGAGGCCTTCAAAGAAGGCATCGGCGTCTACGGCATGCTTGCCTCGTCGAGCGGCATTATTCATTCGCTCTGCTTCTTTGTGCTGGGCATCCCGCTGTGGCGACTTGGGCAAAAATATGGCTACCGGACGCAAATCAGTTTTTTCCGCGATCGGCTCGAATCGAATCGCATCGGGCTGTTGCTCTTTCCAATCCTGGTCGGCTTGGTAATTCCGTATCTACTGATCGGCGTATTGGCGGCGGGTGGCGTTATCAATGGCGTGACGATCGGCCGCGTCGTCGAGGGTGAGGTGCAGAACGCCACGTTCGAGCAAGGCACCTTTCCAAGCTTTCTGGAAGAAGGCTCCAAGGGCTTTGCGATTGATGGCTCCAAGGGCGGCTTCCCACGCGAACTAGGGTCGCTGGTAATTTGCGGCGTGGTGCTCTGCTACGTCTTCTTCGGCGGCATGCGAGGCACGGCGTGGGCAAATGCTTTTCAAACGCTAGTGTTTATGCTGCTCGGCATCGTCACCTTTTACGTCGTCGCCACCAAGCTTGGTGGGGGCGACTCGCTGATGGACAGCTTGCGTACGCTGGGCAAGGCCATTCCCGAAGAGAAAGCAACCCGGTCGGAGATGTCGGCCACCAAGTTTTTCACCTACATGCTGGTGCCCTTTTCGGTCGGGATGTTTCCTCACCTGTTTCAGCACTGGTTGACTGCCAAGAGTGCTGAAAGTTTCAAACTGCCGGTTGTCGCCCACCCGGTGTTTATCATGATCGTCTGGGTGCCGTGCGTATTGATTGGCGTGTGGGCGACTAGTGACTTGTTGCAAGTGCCGCCGCCCGTGCAGGCGAATCCCAATATCCTGCTGCCATTCATGGTGAAGAAGTTGGCAGGCCCGGTGCTTGGCGGCTTTCTGACCGCCGGCATCTTGGCGGCCATCATGTCGAGCCTCGACAGTCAATTCTTGTGCCTTGGCACAATGTTCACGCGGGACATCGTCGGCCACTATGCCAAAACGCCCGTTGACGACCGCCGGCAGATTACGCTCGCCCGCGGCTTTGTCATCGCCATCGTCGTGGTGACTTACTTGCTGAGTCTGCTAAAACCGGCCAGTGTGTTTGCACTAGGTGTCTGGTGCTTTAGCGGCTTTAGCGCGTTGTTTCCCTTGGTGCTGGCCGCCCTTTACTGGCGTGGCCTCACCAAAGCGGGCGCCTACGCCAGCGTGATCGCGGCAGCCGGCGCCTGGATCTACTTCTTCAGCGACGCCGTTCGCCAAGCCATCGCCGCCGGCAACACCAGCCCCATCCGCACCTACACTCTCGAGCTACCCCTGGGCGGCCAGTCATACGAAATCATGCCCGTCGCCGCCATGTTCACCGCCTCGGCAGTTGCGTTGGTGGTAGTGTCGCTCGCGACGCCAAAGCCGAGCGACGAAACGCTCGCGAAGTTCTTTCCGAAGTCCGCTTAGCTGCTGGTCGCCCCTCCCCCTTCCGCCTTCCGCCTTCGTCCGTAGCAGATGCGTATCGCTTACATCGCCGCCGGGGCCGCGGGTATGTACTGCGGGAGTTGTTTGCACGACAACACGCTCGCCCGGGCGCTATTGGAACTAGGCGAAGACATCGTGCTGGTGCCTACCTACACGCCACTGCGGACCGACGAAGGAGATGTCTCTCACCAGCAGGTCTTCTTCGGCGGCATTAATGCCTACCTGCAGCAGAATGTGCCGCTGTTTCGCTATACGCCGCGGTGGATCGACAAACTGCTCGACCACCCGAAGCTGCTGAACCTCGTTAGCAAGCGGAGCGCGAGCGTCGACCCGGCGAAGCTTGGTGGCATGACCGTTTCGATGCTCCGCGGCGAAGGGGGTCATCAAGCTAAAGAGGTGAACAAGCTGGTCGACTGGTTGATTGACGAAATCCAGCCAGACGTAGTGCATTTGTCGAACAGCATGCTGCTGGGGATGGCTCGCCGGATCAACGAGCGATGTGGCCCGCCGGTTGTTTGTTCGCTTTCAGGCGAAGACATCTTTCTTGAGAAGCTTGTGGAGCCGCATTACTCGCAGGCTCGCCAGTTGCTACGGGAACGGGCCGCCGAAGTGGCCGCATTCACGGCACTGAACAATTACTACGCCGACTTCATGGCCGATTATCTGTCGGTCGACAGGACCAAAGTGCATGTCATCCCTCATGGTCTGGATTTGACGGGGTACGCGGCGCCGGGGACTCCGGCGGCTCCGGCGGCTAATGCCACCGGCTCGCGAGGTGAAGCGACGCCGATTGTTGGTTACCTTGCCCGCGTCTGTCATGACAAGGGATTGCACCTGCTGGTCGACGCCTGCGAACGACTCGCCGCCGACCGGCCCGACTTGCTGTTCGAGCTTCACGCCGCTGGCTACCTTGGCACCGCGGACCGATCGTACTTGGCGGATCTAGAACGCCGCACTCAGCAAGGACCCCTCGCAGGGCGATTTCTTTATCGAGGCGAATTGGACCGCAACGCGAAGCTCGACTTTTTGCATGGCCTGTCAGTTTTCGCCACGCCGACGGTCTATCAAGAAAGCAAAGGCTTGCCGGCGATCGAAGCACTAGCCGCCGGCACACCGGTGGTTTTGCCCGACCACGGGTCGTTTCCCGAGCTAGTCGCCGAGACGGGCGGTGGCCTGCTGCACCGGGCCCACGATGCCCGGCACTTGGCCGAGCGGCTGGCCGAATTGCTTTCCGAGCCGCAAAAAGCGGCCGAAATGGGCGAAAAAGGGCAGTCAGCGGTCCATACCCACCGGCATTCGGCCAACATGGCTCGGCAAACGCTCACGCTCTACGAGCAGCTGATCGGGTGAGCGGCACGCCCTTGCAGGGGCAGCAACCGGGCGTAAAATACGGGACTTGGCAGGACGGCCCCATGCGGGCTCTGCCGAGGCAAAACCGGTTTGAGAACGTCACTTCCCCGCAAGAGTATCGAGATGGCAAAGCGTCGCGCAAAGCTAAAGACTCCCAAGAAAGACCCCATCTTTGTCGATGGTGTGAAGCCGCGACCGATGTATGTCGACTACAAGGACCTCGAACTGTTGGCGAAGCTGACCAATCGGCACGGCCGCATCGTTAGCCGCCGCAAGAGTGGCTGTCATGCCGCTAGCCAGAATGCCGTGTCGAAGGCGATCAAGCGAGCACGCTTCATGGCGTTGATGCCCTACGTCGGCGACTGACTGGCTTGCCACACTTAGGAGAGCCAATCGGCATGGGCGAAGTCTTCCGCACCCGCCGGTTGGTTGAATTCTCTGACACCGACATGGCGGGCATCGCCCACTTCTCTGCCTTCTTCCGCTGGATGGAAGCCGCCGAGCATGAGTTTCTCCGCTCTCTAGGCTACAGCATTTTCGACAAGGCGGCCGAAGGCCACGCGGTTAGCTTCCCGCGTGTAAACGCGACGTGCGACTATCGCTCGCCCGCCCACTGTGTCGATACGCTCGACATCGAGGTCACCGTCGCCCGGCTCGGGTCGAAAAGTGTGACCTACGCTTTTCACTTCCTGCGCGGTGACCAGGCGATTGCCGACGGCAAAATGACCAGCGTCTGCTGCAAGATGACCGCAGGCGAGCCGCCTCAGCCAACGCCGATCCCCGGCGACATGGCGGAGAGTTTGCGTCCCTTCGTGGTGGCGTGATACGGTGGGGCTTTCGTCCACGCCTCCCTCGCCAGCCGCTCCCATCGACGCCGCACCAGCCTACCTTGTCGCGCTGAC
The DNA here is from genome assembly GCA_039182175.1 of Planctomycetota bacterium. GTDB lineage: Bacteria > Planctomycetota > Planctomycetia > Pirellulales > Lacipirellulaceae > JBCCQL01. The sequence goes on along the minus strand of JBCDCL010000293.1, from coordinate 978 downwards.
CATCCGCCTAGCCGAAGGCTTGGGGCAACTGCCCGTTGAGTTGCGTGACCGCCACGCGGCGCCTTTCTTGGCGGCCCAGCAGGACGATGGCGGATTTGCGGGGCGAGACGGCATCAGCGACCTTTACTACACAGGGTTCGCTGTCCGTGCATTGGCGTTGCTGGATCGGTTGGATGAGCCGCTCGCCACGCGAGTCGCCGCGTTTCTGCAAACACGATTGGCGACCCACGCTCACGTGGTGGATCTCTTCTCGCTCGTCTTCGCAAGCCAACTGGTAGAGATGGCGACCGGTGTCAATGCCATGGCGAATCAGCCATTGGACTGGCGAGATCGCTTGGCCGCGATGATCGAGTCACTCCGACGCGACGACGGCGGTTATGCCAAGAGTCCCGAGGGGGCCGCTAGCAGCACTTACTACTCGTTTCTGTCGGTGCTAACGCTCCAACTAATCGAGCGGCCGATTGACCAGCCCGAGAGGTTGGCAGAGTTCATCCTCTCGCAGCGACGCGACGATGGCGGGTTCGTCGAGATCCGGCCGATGCGTCGTAGCGGTGTGAATCCGACTGCCGCGGCAATCGGCGTCTTGCGGGTCGTCGACCCGACGGGTGTTGATCCGATTGCTGATGATGTGATTGACTTCTTGTGCGAGCAGCAAACCGATGAAGGTGGCCTGCGTGCCAACACCCAAATTCCGATTGCCGACTTACTAAGCACCTTTACCGGCTTGTTGACGCTTGCTGACTTGGACGCAGCGGCGGAAGTCGATCTGCCAGCGGTCCGGCAATTCGTCTCATCGGTCGAGCAGCCGGATGGCGGATTCATCGCCGCAGCGTGGGACGAGGTAGTGGACGTCGAGTATTCGTTCTACGGTCTTGCGTCGCTTGGACTGCTGGAAACGGTGCAGCGTGGCTGAGTAACGATGGCGCCGTCCCTGTGCCGCTGGTCTCCTGGCCCCTTTTTCGTCGCCTTCGCAGTTGC
>JBCDCL010000292.1:0-4821 GCA_039182175.1 Planctomycetota bacterium | reverse complement strand
GTTGGCTTCAATGATCGTTTGGCGAAGCCGAAGCGGATTTCGGGCGCCGGTTTTGATACGGTCGTTGGCCATGTGGACGAGCAACTGGTCGTTTCCGCGACGCCAACCGACGAGCCGGCCGATTTCCAACGCATCCTCGCGGCGATGATCGCTGCCTATCGCCCGGGGCTCGTCATCGGCGCCGGTTTTTCTGCACAAGCGAGTGCGACGGCGCCGGTCGGTAGCAAGATCCTTGCCGACCGCGTCATCAATGCCACGGGCGACGCCCTGCAATTGTCGCAGCCACCCACCCGGATGAACGACATCACGATCGGATCGCTGCAAGAGGTTTCAGGCGATGCCGCCAGACGATCGAGATACGCAGAAGCGGTCGCGACGAATCACTGGTGCTACCAGTTTGCCGGCGCCTGTGCTGCGGTAGAGCAGCCCGCTACTATCGTGACGGTCGTCAGTGACGCTGACGGTGCCGACGTTGACCCCGATGTCGAGAACGTCCTTCGGCAAAAGACGGCGGCTGCCAAAGCAGGCGCGGTGGTGCGGGCGGCCTGGCGAAAACCGGCTAGCCTTCTCACACTCGTGCAACGCAAGAGCGATGGCTGGCAACGCCAGGAGCTGCTCGCCGATGCGATCGCCGAAGTGATTCGCGTCGCTCGTTAGGCGCCAACCAGGGCGCCCTCGGCCTGGTAGCAAACGGCCCGGCAGTGGCGATAGGGCGTCCACTCTTTGCCCATCGACGAGAGCGATTCACTCGAACCCACAAACAGCCAGCCGCCCGGATTCAGCACACTGGCGAGCGACCGAAACAGCTTCTTCTTGTCCGCATCAGAGAAATAGATCGCCACGTTGCGGCAGAAGATCACGTCGAACTTGCCGATGCCGGTCATCGGAGCGTGCAAGTTGCGAACGTCGAACTTGCACTTCGATCGTAGCACCGAGTTGATTTGCCAGTCTTTGCCTTGTTTGACGAAGTAGGCGCCGCGGTACTTTTGCTCGAGCCCGCGACTGATCTCCAGATCGCTATAGACGCCCTGCTTCGCTTTCTCAACAGCGGCGGGCGAGATGTCGGTGCCGTAGACTTGCAGATCCCAGTCGGCAAGATCGGGCACGATGTCGCCAAACGCCATCGCGATGCTATAAGCCTCTTGCCCCGTGCTGCACGCCGCCGACCACACCCGTAGCCGCTTCGGGAACGGCGACTTTTGCTTGGCGTCAATTAGCTCTGGCAGCAGCTTGTACCGCAACGCTTCGAACGGCGTCGTGTCGCGGAACCAAAGCGTCTCGTTGGTGGTGATCGCATTGACGATGTCCGTTTGGACATCCCGCGAGGTAATGCTGCGTGCCTTGCGAGCCAGCTCGGCGTACGACCCGCAGCCGTGCCGCTGGACCAAATCCGCGAGGCGACCTTCGATGAGGTAGCTCTTCGATTCGTCCAAAGCGATGCCGCAAAGGTCGTCGACCAGACCGCAGATTGCGTCGATGTCTTCTGGCGTTGGCGTCATACGAGCACTCTTCCTTGGGTTACGTCGGCGAGCCGAGCGGAAATCTGATCGAGCGGCGCCACGCAATCGGCGAGTCCGTTCTCAACAATACTTTTGGGCATGCCGTAGACGACGCAGCTTTGTTCGTCTTGGGCGATAATCGTTCCGCCGGCCTTCTTGATCGCCTGGGCGCCAAGAGTGCCGTCGTCTCCCATGCCGGTCAGCACCACGCCCAGCGACTTGGCGCCGTAGATCGACGCGATGGAACGGAACAAATAGTCCGCCGCTGGTTTGCAGTTGCGTTCGGGGGGGTCGTTGGTGATTTCGATTCGTGCTCCGCCGCTGGCGCTGGCCAAACGCATTTGCTTGCCGCCGGGGGCGATGACAATTTGCCCCTTCTTGAGCAGCATGCCGTCACTTCCTTCGTCGACCTGCAGTTTGCAGCGGCGATCGAGGTCGGCCGCCAGACTGGCGGTAAACATCGGCGGCATGTGCTGCACCATGACGATCGGGCAGGGAAAGTCCGCCGGCAGTTTGGGCAGCAATTGCGATAGTGCCTGCGGACCGCCCGTCGATACCGCAATGCCCAGGATTTCAGGCTTGCGCGCGGGGAACGAGCTGCGAGTCGCAGTAGCCACGCGTCGCGGCGCCGCTGCCACCGACTGACGGGCGGGCGCCGCTGTCGGCAAGCGTTGGGCCTTCTTCGTGGCCGACCGCGTGCGACACGCCTGCAACTTGGGAAGTAAATCGCGACGCAGTTGTTCGACGCTTTCGTCGAGTGACTTGGTGTTCGGCTTCAGGATGAAGTCGAAGGCGCCTTCTTGCAGCGCGGAGGTTGTCGCCGCGGCGCCACTGGCGGTGAAGGCGCTGACCATGATCGCCGCCGGCGCGTTGGGCTGGCCTGCGATTTTCTTCAGGACGCCGATGCCGTCGAGCTTGGGCATCTCGAAGTCGAGCGTAATCACATCGGGCTTGAGCGATGCGATCTGCGAGAGTGCCAGCATGCCGTTAGCGGCAGTGCCGACCACTTCGACGTCGGGCGCCGATTGAAGGACGTCGCGAACGATCTTTCGGTACAAAGCCGAATCGTCCACTACGAGCACGCGGAGTGGTGTTCTGTTGTATGTCATAGGTGTCAATCAGTGGGGCTGCCCCTCATGGGCGTGCCTTGGCCCGTCCGTGGGCCGAGGCATCCGTGTTACAGACAGTGTGGTCGGCAGCTCGCTCAGATCTTGAACTGCGAGACCAAGGTTTGCATGTCGCCAGCAAGTTGCGAGACAGCCGACCCGGCCGACTCGGTTTCGCCAGCGGCTTCGGACGTCTTCTTGGCGCCCATGTCGACGCCGGTGATGTTTTGCGTAATCTCTTGGCTAGCAGCCGCGGATTCGCTCACACCTTGGGCAACTGCGTCGGCGGTCGATGCCGACTGGGCGACGTTCTCGGCGATCTCCTGAGTCGTGATGCTTTGCTCTTCCACGGCCGAGGCGATGGTCCGAGCAACTTCGTTCACGTTGTTGATCACCGAAGTGATGTCGCGAATGGCGTCGACTGCTTCGCCAGTCGATCCCTGAATGCCTTCGATCCGCTGACGAATGTCGTCGGTCGCCGTTGCGGTTTGCTTGGCGAGTTCCTTGACTTCCGTCGCGACCACGGCAAAACCCTTACCAGCTTCGCCAGCACGAGCGGCTTCGATCGTCGCGTTAAGAGCCAGCAAGTTGGTCTGCTCGGCGATATCTTGGATCACCTCGATGACCTTGCCGATCTCGTTGGCGGCGTCGCCCAAGCTGCCGACCTTCTCGTTGCTCGTCTCGGCGAGGCGAGCCGCTTGGTCGGCGACCGTGGCGGATTGCTCGGCGTTGCGAGCAATCTCGTTAATGGTCGACGTCATCTGGTCGGTAGCAGCGGCAACCGAGCGGATGTTTTCCGACATGCTGGCGGTCGACGTGGCGACTTGCCCCATGTTGGCGGACATCTCTTCGGCGGCAGCGGCGACGGTAGCCGACTTCATCGTGGTGTCTTCGGCGCCGGTGGCCAGCGATTGGCCTGCTTGTGACAACCGGCCAGAAGCCTCTGCCAGCGACGAGCTGCTTTGGCCCAGTTGGCCAATGATGCTCTGCACCCGTTCGATGAAGCGGTTGAACCATTCGGCCAGCTCGCCTAGTTCATCGTTTGCCGAGGCGTCTAGGCGCTGCGTCAGGTCGGCGTCACCCTCCGCGATGTCCTGGGCCCGCTCGATCATTTGCGTGATCGGCTTGATCAAGGCCCGCGTGACAAACCAAGCGACTAGCAGTACGCCAATCGTCGCCAGCACCGTGATGCCAACATTCAAACCAAGCACGGTCGCGGCAGCGGCAGCGGCATTGGCTTCCATCTTTTCAGCAGCAGCGAAGGCTTCGCTGGTGTCCATCTTGACGAGCATCGCCCAGCGAGTGCCGAGCAGGTCGACCGGACCGTAAGCAACGGCGGTCTCTTCGCCGCGGTAGTCGACCGTAGTCATGACGCCCGACTCGCCAGCGAGTGCCTTCGTGACGTCTTCCGAATCGACCCGGCCTTGATCCGGGTTACGGAACGAATTCACCAGGCCGTGTGTTTCAGGCTCGAGGAACGAGTCGCACCGCATCAGGTGATCGCTACCGATGAGGATGGCTTCGCCGGTCTCGCCCATGCCCTCGCGGTGAGCCATGACGCCGATGATGCGATCGACGGGCATCTGGAAGATCGCCACGCCTAGCTTCTCATCACCGTCGTAAATTGGCGACGCGATGAAGCTGGCGGGGGCTTCGTAAGAAGGGGTGTACGGCTCGAAGTCGACCAATGCGAACTCGCCGGCCCGCATCTGGTTCGCCTTGCGGAACGCTTCGCCAAAGTTGGTGTCGGCGTAGGGGCCGTCAATCAGCGACGTCGAGTAATCCAGCTCCTTGAAAACGGAGTAAACGATGTCGCCCGTATTGCTGTCGACCAAGAAGATGTCGTAGTACCCAAACTTATCGAGGTAGCTACGCACAACTGGGTGAACTAGCTTGTGCAGCTTGCCGTAGTCGGTCGTTTCGTCCGCGGTGTCTAGCTCGTGCTTAGAGCCGAGCGGGTTGCGATTGGCACGGATGTAGGCGTGCTGTAGCGCGACGGAGTCATCGTCCAATTCACTTAGGAAGCGATCGGCATTGGGCGACTCGCCATTCTGGCTGCGATACTCGGCAGAGAATTCGCCCTCGTAGTAGGTCGCCAATTCGCGACGGAGCGCCGGGATGTCTTCTACCTCAGCCTGCTCGACGTAAGCGTCGAACTGCTCCGGGAAGTCCCGCATGGCGTCGACCACCATCCGGTTCTCGGAGAAGGTCAGCAT
>JBCDCL010000291.1:0-4837 GCA_039182175.1 Planctomycetota bacterium | reverse complement strand
TGGTGAAGTAGAACGTCGTTAAAAGTAAGATGGCGGCCAATGAGGAGTAGACCACCACCGCCCCTTGATAGCCAAGCTTCTGGTTGCCTTGGCCTATAAACGCTACCAAGTAGAACGTCGCGAGCTGCACGAACGTACCGCCAAGGTACGCCCCCATGACGCGAGCCGAAGCGAAAGCCGTTTTTTCATCGGGATCGTCGGTAATGACGCCTAGCAATGCCGCGTACGGCACGTTTAGGGCTGTGTAGACCATCATCAACAGGCCATATGTCACGTAGGCATAGATGATTTTGCCGGTCGTGGAAAAATCAGGCGTCGAGAAAGTGACGACGGCCGTGAGCGACAGCGGAATCGCGAGCCATAGCAGATAAGGCCGGAACTTGCCCCACCGAGTCGTTGTTCGATCGGTAATGATGCCCATCAAGGGGTCGTTGGCCGTGTCCCATAGCCGCGTGACTAGAAACATGGTGCCAGCGGCGGCGGCAGAAATGCCGAAGATATCGGTGTAGAAAAAGAGCAGGAACATCGAGAACATCTGCCAGTAAAGGCAGAAGGCAAAATCGCCCGCTCCGTAGGCGACCTTTTCTGTGAGCGTTGGCTTACTCGTGTCCACGCTGCTTTGTCCTGAAGAGAGATTTGAAGAAAAGGGCGAGTGCTCTCATGCGAGCACGCCGTGGGGGCCCGCCGATCAACGATCGGCGAACCCCAACTAGGGTGTTACTTCAGCGTGCTCATGATGTCTTCGAGAGCCGCCTCGGCGTAGCCAACAACGGTGTCGGCGCCGCCATAGTAGATCTTCACCGTGCCGTCTTCGACCAGCACGCCGCAGTTAAAGACGACGTTGCCAAAGAAGCCATTCACTTCGTAGTCGGCCTCAGGCTCCATGAAAGGCTTCTCGCCGCGGGCGAGCACCTTCGACGGATCGTTCTCATCAAGCAGCAGGGCGCCCAAGCAGTAGCGGTTCTCAACACTGGCGCCGTGGTACAGCTCGAGCCAACCGCCATCCACTCGGAAGGGCACTGCGCTGCAGCCAATTCGGCCGTTGTCCCACATGCCGGGGCGAGCAGAGATCAGTCGCTTGTGGTTGCCCCAGCAAACGAGGTCGGGCGACTCAGCAACCCAAATGTCCTTGGTCTTGTACTCGTAAGAGATCGGACGATGCAGTGCGTAGTACTTGCCGCCAACCTTGTCAGGGAAGATCGCCACGTCCTTGTTGTCGGGCGGAAAGATTACGCCCTGTCGTTCAAACGTGACAAAGTCTTTCGTTGTCGCCAAGCTGGTCGTCACGCCCGTGGTGACCGAGCAGGCGCTGTAGTTCACGTAATAGGTGTCGCCAATAAGCGTGATTCGCGGGTCTTCGATCCCGTACATTTCGTACTCGTTGGCAGGCTCGAGTACCGGTTTGTCTTCAATCTCGAAGTGAACGCCGTCTTTGCTTCGCGCGACGCGGAAGTTCGACATCGACGAAAGGTAGATGCGATCTTTCGTGTAGACATAGCGTGAGTCGGAGTAGTCGATCGTCGGATCGTCCGTCGGGAAATCCTTGATGATGACTTTGCCTTGCTCCACGTCGAATAGCGGAACGCTGCATATTGCCGGATCGGTCGCCTTCACGCGCTCGGCGACGCGGAGCAATAGCAACACATCGCCTTCGTACCGCGTGACGCCGCAGTTGAAGACGCAAACCACCTCAAATTCGGGCCGAGAAGGCTTGACGTCCTTGGGTGCGATGATGGGGTTTTCAGGGCAACGAGTGATCATTGAGTTTCGTTCCTAAGTGACTTTGGACTAGTTGTATGGTTGGTGATTCACTGTTGAATCGGACAGACTGTTGTTGGCTATCGCTTTGACGGACTTTCACGGCGGTGGGTCAAACCGGCATCGCTCACGTTGATCGGCCGGATGCCCAGGCTGGGGGCGATCGAGTCTTCCGTGAATACCACCTGCCCCTGCTCGTAGCTCGCAAGTCCGGGGTCGCTATCGCGGTTGGTCTCGCCCAAGGGCAACGGATAAGTCGCCGTTATGGTGTAGTGCTCGAGTTCGTGCGTGGTGAGCTCACCCTCGCGGCAGTGCAAGATGTTGTTGCTGAACTCCTTGCACGCCCGCATGTCGAGCAGCTCAAAATCGCCATCGGCGACGATGATATTCTTCTCGAAGACGTAGCCCGAACTACGTTCGATTGTCAGCCGTCCAGAGCCTTTGATAACGAAGACGTTGTTGATGATCGTGTTGTCAGTCGAGATGTGATTGTGCATCGGCCGGGCAACGTTGATTTCAAGATTCCCTTCGACCGTGCATCGAGTCGAATGCTCGTCCAAGTAGTACGCAGAAGTGCCGGCGCCGGGCGACTCGTTGATGTCGCGGACGAAGTTGCCGCGAATCTCGATCTCTTCACAGAAGGTCGTGTAGATACCGGCCCCGTCGTACAAGTCCTGCATCGCGCGGTAAATCAGGTTGCTGACGATACGGTGTCGTTTGCCGCCGCAGGCGATGGCCGTGTACGGCGTGTCGTGCAGTTCGTTGTTGGCGATCGTCACGCCACTACAGTTCTTGCCGAACTCGTACTCTTCCTTCTCGTTGGGATCGGTGCACCCCACGTACAAGGCGATCGCACTGGGAAAAACGGCCCCAACGTGGTGAATCTCGTTGTTGCAGATTTCACTATGCGAGCCGACGTGCCGAATGGCGCTGGCTCCGCAGTGGTGAACTTCGCAGTCTTTGACGGTAAGTCGATCGCCAAAGACGCGAATTGCGTGGGCGCCGACGTTGCAAATCTCTAAGTTGACCAGCCGGCAATTGTCAGCATGGTCCATCGAGATGGCGGCGTCGAAGAGCTTGGCCCCGAAGGCGCCCGTCATTAGAGGGGCGTTAGAAACCGAGATCGCCAGATTGCGGATTTCGATATCCGTAACGGGCTTCTCTGCCGTTCCCTCGACGCGGATCACATTCTCAGCGGTAGGAGCAATCACCGCTGCCTCTTGCATGTCTTCGCCTGGCAGCGGCCAATAGACCACCTCGCCAGCAGTGCGGTCGAGATACCATTGCCCGGGGCGATGTATGCCGGCTTCAAGGTTCCAGACCACGTACCGCCGCTCCATGGAATACTGTTCAGCAAACGCCGCCGGCGGATAGCCAGGCTTGTTGGAGAAGCGAATGGTGTGGTTGTCGCGATCAATGTCGGCGACACCCACGAGCGACTCATCCCACATATGGAAGATCGTTAGTTCGGCGTTGTTGGTGTCGAACCACTCGCCGATGTCTTCGGGACGGTAACGAAGCGTTAGCAGCTCATCGTCAGTCGGCGGTCGCTCCCAGCCTCCTTCAACCGTGCTCAGCCATTTGACATCGAAGTCACTTTCGTGAAGGAAGTAACCGGTTTCGGGAAGTCGAGATCGATCGGCTAGCCGGCCGTTGACCAGCAACATGCGGAAGTCCCAGCCGCTGCCCTTGTCGTCGCTGCCTTCGCCGCTCGCAGAATCGCCAGCGATTGGCGCCGACCACAATCGCTCATCGCGTTGCCGCCAGCCGGTAATTGGTTTGCCACCATAGAGTGAGACACGGGCGCCCGATGCGGCAGAAATCGTCAAGCCTGAGTCTTCGGGCCCCAACTGGAGCGGCTGCTCAAGAAAGTAATCGCCAGCTTCTAAAAGAATCGTCTTGTCGCTGCTTCGCCGTGCATCGACGACAGCTTGTTGCAGTTCTTTGTGGCGAGGTTGGTAGGAAGCGAGGGTCGAATTAGCGGTCATTCGTAGCATCTCGAAAGGCTGGAGCCCATTTGGACGTAGACAGGCGAAGACACGTCGCCAGACAGGTGCGTTGCTGGAGTTGTGTGCTACATGCTACCGCTGCCGCCTCCCAAAGCTTTCAAGATCGCGTTGAATTCGTTTCTCAGCCTCTGCGAACTGCAGACGTGCGGATCGGCACAACGCCGAGGCCTACGCAAAGTGCTGCAAGCAAGAAGCTGCACGGCTCAGGCGTCGCAACGATTGCTCCCGACGACGCGGCAAAGTTGTCTCGCCAGATGGTGTAATCGGCGACATCAACAATGCCATTACCGTTGCCATCAGCGCCAAGCTGCAAGCTCGATCCGAAGTTAAGCGACCAGACTGTGTAATCCTCGATGCCCACCGAGCCGTTGCCGTTGTAGTCGCCTGGCACGCCAGAGAAGAGATTGTCCACGGTAAGCGTCAGCAACGACGCGGGCTCAATTGCGTTTGAACCACTGCTGGTAAAAACACTGGGGTCGCCGACGGGTAGCGTACTGAACGAGGGCGTATCGCCGGGCGAGAACGAGCCGCTGGCCAACAAAGCGGCGTTGTCCAAACCAAGCTGGAAGATGTCGGCACCCTGTGCTCCTGGCGTACCAACTCCCCCTCCGATATTAAAAACTAAGCCTGGCTGGCTGATGTCTTGAGCGAAAAGCAACTGAGTAACGCCACCGCCAAGATCTAAGATTGGCATCGGAGCATCCCAGCCGAAAACGCCCGGAGTGTTTAGTTGCGGCGTTGCGGGCAAGCCGAAGTCAACGCCTTCAAGTTGAATCGTTAAGCCGGCAATCCCGGCGCTGCCGAACTCAACAGCAGAGAGCTGACAGGTCCCGCCCGATTGGTTGTCCGTTGGATCGGCGTACAAAAGCTCAAGGCGAACACCGACGGACGCCGATTGCGCGGTCGCCACTTCGGCCGTAAAGAAGCTAGCTGACAGGGCAAGGATGCTGATCAGCAGCGAAAGTCGGCGCCAACGCTGGTTTGCTAGTCGTTGCGGTAACAAAGCTCTGCTCCAGGCCTGCGACACAGACGCTACTAAGGCCGCCGTAGAAAAGTGATGTTCCCCGCTT
>JBCDCL010000290.1:0-4853 GCA_039182175.1 Planctomycetota bacterium | reverse complement strand
GGAATGGCCTCACGGTGAGCAACGGCAACGACAAACCCCTCTGGCCGGCGCCACGGCCGCGACGCTTCCCGCAATACTTCCTGCTGGGAATCGGCGTGGTGTGGCTGATCGTGCAGCTTTTGCCGATTACTCGCGACTACAAGGTAGTGGCCGGCCAAGTCAGCTTTGGCGTCGGCCTGACCGGCATGCTCATCTGGCTGGCGGCCTTCCGAGGGCCCAGGCGTAAGCAGCGGCGGCGAGTCGTCGCCGGCGTGGTCGCCTTCGCTCTGCTCATTGTGCTGGCAGTCCGGTTCCAAACCGATGGCGATGGGCGGCTAGTCGGCTGGCGATGGCGTTGGACGCCGCTACCCGACCAGACGCTGGCGTTGCCAGAAAAAGCGGACACAGCTCGAGAGAGCGAAGCAGGGCAGGGCGAGCCCGTAGATAGTGAAACGAGTGCGATTGCTACCGCTACCTATCCGGCGTTTCTTGGCGGGCGGCCCTGGGCAGAAGTTCCCAACGTGCGACTCGCCACCGACTGGCAGGCCAATCCGCCCGTGGAGTTGTGGCGGCGACCCATCGGCGCCGGCTGGTCTGCGTTTGCGGTTGCCGACGGATTGGCGATTACCCAGGAACAACGCGACGAGCAAGAACTTGTAGTTGCTTACCGTTTAGACGATGGCGAGGTTGCATGGTGGCATGGCGACACCGCACGCTTCGATCCGTTTGGTCCAACGCAGCGGATGGGCGGCGTCGGTCCGCGAGCCACGCCAACTATTTTCCAGGGCCGCGTCTACACGCACGGCGCCACGGGCATCGTCAACTGCCTCGAACTCGCCTCGGGCGAACTCGTCTGGTCGGTCGACACGCAAGCGAAGTTCGATGCCCCCAACTTGATGTGGGGCAAAAGTGGTTCGCCACTCGTATTGCCAGAGTCGGGCTTGGTCATAATCGGCGTCGGAACCGACGGCGGTAGCGATCCGCTGACAGGCGCCTCGCTGGTCGCTCTCGATCGAGAGACAGGCGAGGTGCGGTGGCAAGGTGGCGGCCGCGTCACCGCCTACGCAACGCCCACCCTCGGCGAATTAGCCGGCCGCCGGCAAATCCTGCAAGTGAATCAGCAATTCCTCACAGCTCACGACGCCAGCACCGGCGAAGTCTTGTGGGAATATCCGTGGCGTGGCAACAGCAGTGCCGATGCCTCGTGCTCCCAGCCGATCCCGTTGCCGGACGACCGCGTCTTTCTCTCCAAAGGCTATGGCGTTGGCAGCGTGCTGCTGGACGTTTCGCAAATCGGCTCTGGAGCCTACGCTGCCGAGCCGATTTGGCAGAAGCGGATTATGAAGACCAAGTTCGGCAACGTGGTGATCCGCGATGGCTATATCTTTGGTCTCGATGGCATCCTGCTGCAGTGCGTCGACCTTGCCACGGGCAGGAGCGTTTGGAAAGAGCGCCGCCAGCCCTCCTTCGGCCATGGACAACTGATGCTGGTGGGCGACCACCTGCTGGTCCTTACCGAATGGGGCGAATTGGTCCTCGCCACCGCGTCGTCTGAGGGTTACGAAGAGCTAGCGAGTCTGCGCGTGTTTGACGAGGACCAGATCACCTGGAACAACCCGGCACTCGCTGGCGATTACTTGCTCGTTCGCAACGCCCAGCAAGCCGCGTGCTACCGCATGCCACTGGTTGCTTCGCCCGACGGCGCGGGGCCGCTCACAGAAAACACCGATGCGGCGCCCTAGCTCGGTGCGTTCTCCACCAACCAGTCTTCTAAGATTACATGCCGTAGCTGAGGCGCTCGCAGCAAGGCAGCTGTGGTCGGCAAGCGAGATGCCAGCCAGGGTCGGTCAGCGATGGGGCCGAGCGCCCGGGCACTTAAGCCGCTCAGGTTATTCTTGGCACGCAACTGCCGGATGTTTTCACTAAGACGGTGGAATGTGGCGGGAATGACGTTCGGCGCCGGGCCCACATGCACGACTGTTTGTGCCGGCGAATGCAGCACGGCCCGCACCGCGTCCCATAATCGCTGCGGGTGATCGACCCATTTCCGCAGGAGCTGCCGGGCCTCAGCCCCGCAACCAGCCGGTTTGCCAGTGACCAGCGACACCACGGGCGGACGCCCGAGCGTATTGGCGATCTTCATCCCTTGGATCATGACCGACGCCCGATCGGCGATATTCTGCTGCCACACAATCGGCGTGTGTAGCGGCGGCCATTGCGAGTCGTTCAACCGCAGGTGAACCCGCTTGGAAAACATCTCGCTAACGCATTTCCCTAGCCGGTCGATCGTCGCGTTCTGCCCGAGCACGAGCAGGGTGTTGGGTGACAAGATCGCCGAGATGCCAATCACTCCGCCACCTTCCTGGGTGATCTCGTCGCAGAGCTGGACGATCAACCGCTCGTCGATCGGCAGGGCACGCGAGAAGAGCACGCCCATCGTCACGCCGCTAGCCAGCTTCGCGCAGTCGGTCGCCATCGCTAGCGGCACCCGCAAAGCTTCTTCGTCTACCAGAATGTCGGCGACCGCCATCGCCACCAACTCGCCGAGACTGTAGCCGAAGACTAACTCGGCGGAATGAGGATCGACGCCGTGGACATCCCGCACCAGATCGAGCTGAGCTCGTTCGACGGCGAACACCAATGCGACTGCCTCGGCATATTCGTCGAGCGTGGCTTCTCGCCCTTCGCAGACGCGGGTCTGCAGGTCGACCTTCCGCCCCAGCACCTCGCTACAGACACTGCTGGCTTCTGCCAGCCGCTTGCGGAGCGTGTCGGCATACGCCGGGCAGGCGAGCAGCTCCTTGGTGCGTCCGAGGTTGGCGGTGTTGTAACCGCGAAAGGCAAGCGCCGCCCGAGACCAGGTTTCGCGGATAGGTGGCTGCATGACGCCTCGACACGCAAGGGGGAGTCACTCGCTTCGCTACTATTCTACGCTGCTCGTGAGCCGATGGTTTTCGCCTCGATAGGCCGCCTGAAGCATGCTTGGCCTCGCCGCTACGAAACGGATGCCCAAATCGGATGCCCCGGTCGAATGCTCAGGCTGAATAACGCGCGACGAATAACGCAGTTAAACCGGCTGGACTGCCTGGGCCGTGTTCCGGGCCTTGATCCAACAACCCGCAAGGCTTCCCGCGTGGTCGGCAGCGACCTGCTAGAAGCTTATGTACTAAATTCAAAGAGGTGATTGTCCGCAAACTGTTGGCTGGCGTTTCTATCGGGGCAGGGATTTCATGCAAACCGCAGAACAGATTATGTCGTCAGACGTGGTGACGATTGGACCCGAGGCGACGCTCAGTGAAGCGATTCACCGATTGCTTACTCGCCGCGTTAGTGGACTGCCGGTTGTGGACGACAATCAAATGCTCGTGGGCATCATTACTGAATTTGCCCTGTTGGCCCTGGCTTACGACGACGGCTTGCAGCAGCAAACGGTCGCCCAGCATATGACACGCGACGTGATCACGGTCGACGTCAGCGACCCCGTAAATCGCATGGCGGACCTCTTCATTGTGCATCGCGTACGCCGTTTGCCCGTCGTTCGCGGCGGCCGGTTGGCAGGTCTTGTGTCGCGTAGCGATGTCCTGGCAGCTTTGGAGCAGTCGGCCCCGATCTGCACCGCCTAGCGCGATTCGGCCAGCCGACATCGCCCGCACGATCGGCAAATCTCTTGCGAACGGCACGACCGATTTGTCGCATACCGCACGATCGCCAGATGGCTGGGATCGCGACGCCCTCTCCGCACGCGGACTTCTTTGACTTGTGGCCTCGCTGAGCTACCTATCGGTAGGTCATTGCGTCTTCACCCAACCGGGTGAAGCCCCTTGGCAACCCTTGTAGTCAACCAGAGGCCACCGATGGCTGTCGAAAAACAAACCGTTCTATTGATCGAAGAAGACCCCGTACTGGGCGATATCACGTCGTTTCGGCTCGAGATGCTGGGGTTCGAGGTTGTGTCGCTCGATTCGGCCGAGGCAGCGCTCACGTGGCTAGCCGATCAGTTGCCCGACCTGCTGATCATCGGTCATTTCCTACCGGGAATGGACGGCGCCGAGTTGATTGACCGGCTTAGCAACGATGTTCGCACCAGTGGGCTACCGGTGATGTTCCTATCGCCCAATTCCGATCTGGACGACGTCCAGCGGGCTTACAACGCAGGCGCCGACGAATACCTGGTGACGCCTTACGATCCGATCGTCTTGGAACAAAAGGTCACCCGCCTCGCCGAAGCAGCCCATCTGGCCAAGAGCTAAGCAGCCCGCACGCACATTAACGCGACACCAACAAACTGACTGACATACATGGCCCGTCTTGGCGACATCCTGGTCCGCGACAACCTGATCACGCAGGCACAGCTCGATAGTGCGCTGCTGTCCCAGGGGTCCGAACGTGGCATGCTGGGCCAAATCCTGCTGCGACGCGGATTGATTTCGCTTGGCCAATTGGGCAACGCACTGGCCGAGCAGTATGGCGTTCCCTATCTCGACCTGGTGCCGCAAGCGATCAATACCCAAGTCGCCCGGCTACTACCTGAAGAGCTTGCTCGCGATCGCGCATGCGTTCCCGTCGCGGTTAAGGGGACCGACCTGCAGCTGGCGATGGTCGCCCCGGACGATATTGAAACGATCTCCGAAGCAGAGCTAATCACCGGCTACCGAGTCGAGCCCGTGGTCGCGCTCGAAGCGCCCGTGCAGGCCGCACTCGATCGGGGCTTCGACGATCGGCTTGTCGCTCGGCAGACGATCGTGGACATGAAGATGTCCGACCTCGCTGCTGCAGCAGATTCGGCCGATGACGACCTCGTCGCCCAGGTCGATGTGCAAGAAGAGCAGGCGCCAGTCGTGCGGTTGGTCCGCGCTATTTTGATGGGCGCCATC
>JBCDCL010000289.1:0-4857 GCA_039182175.1 Planctomycetota bacterium | reverse complement strand
CGACGCGGTACGCAAGGCTCGTGCAGGCAAGGCTAAGGGCGTCTGATACCGCGGTTCAATTTTACTGGCTGCGTTGCCGTAAGGCTTCGTAGAACAGGACGGCCGCGGTTGCGGACAGATTCAGACTGTCGCAAACGCCGTGCATTGGCAGGCAGAGGGGCGTGATATCGTCGGCGTGCCAGGCGCCGGTTAGGCCAGTGGCTTCGGCCCCGAGAACGATGACGCCACCAGCAGAGAAATCGGCAGCCGTGTATGGCTGCGTGGCATCAGGCCGTGTCGCATAGATCGGAGCCCCACTACCGCGTAGCCAAGCCAGCGTTTGGTCGACGGTCGCGACAGCGACACTCTTTGTGAACACAGCGCCGGTGCTCGCCCGGATCACATTGGGGCCGAACAGGTCGATCACCGGGTCCGCAACGACCACCGCATCGAAACCCGCCCCATCCGCAGACCGCAAGACGGCACCCAAGTTACCCGGCTTTTCGACCCCTTCGATAACCGCCACCAGGGGCTGGGGGCCGAGTGTCAATTCAGCAAGTGTTCGCTGCGGGGTACGAATGACCGACACCATGCCATCAAGCCGATCGCCGTAAGCGAGCTTTTCAAACACTTCCGGCGTGGTCTCATAGACTTCGGCGGCCGCCTCGCGGGCCGCGTTGGCAGCAGCATCGGCATCGGCGCCTCGCAGTAGGGCGGAGCAGAGAAACGCCTCAAGCACCTCGGCGCCCGCTTCGATCGCCCGCAGCGTCTCCCGCGGGCCGTAAACCAGCGTTTGCTGCCGCTCATCACGTGACTTGCGATTACGAAGCGCCGCCGCCTGTTTAACACGCGGGTTCTGGCGACTAGTGATCGTGGTAGGCATGCGGTAGAAGGGAAAGGAGAGGTCAGAGGTGGGAGGTCGGAGGTCGGAAGGTCTTCGATAAATAACGCGTCGACGACGCTCCTGCATTCTACCCAAACAATCCACGCTCACCGGCCCCCCACCCCTGACCTCTCACCCCTGACCCCTGACCTCTGTCTTCTCACCTCTCACTCCATGCACCTCTTCACCTACGGCACGCTCCAATTCGAAGAGGTTTGGCTGCGTGTCGCCGGCGTTCGACTGCCGAAGCAGCCAGGCACGCTGTCGGGGTTTGCTGCCTATCGCGTTCAGGACGCAGAGTATCCCGGCATCACTGCCGAAGTGGAGGCCGTCACAACCGGAACGATTTATTACCAGCTCGATCAGCGTATCCTCGCTCGGCTCGATGCATTTGAAGGTGAGGACTACGAGCGGCAGGAAGTCAGCGTTAAGTGCGAGAACGGCGCTACGCTCCCTTGTCAGACCTACGTGATCCCGCCAACGAATCGGCAACTGCTCACTTCAGAGGCATGGACGGCCGACGCCTTCGTTGCCAGCGGTGGATTGCAGCGATTCCTCAATCGCTACGCAGGATTTTCGCGGAACGATGGAATAGACTAGGGCGTTGCATATGCTAACGCTGCCACACGCTTCGCCTTTCGTATTGATTGCCCGCACCTACCGCAACGGACCCCGTCTGTGCCCGCCGATCTCGACGCCGACGCGATTATCGAATTGCTCGACCTCAAGCCGCTCCCGCTTGAAGGAGGCTACTACCGGGAGACGTTTCGTTCGCCCCTGGTGTTGATCGAAGAATCGCTGCCGATGGAGTACGAGGGGAACCGGAATGCATCGACAGCGATCTATTTCTTGCTGACGCCTGACGAAAACTCGGCGATGCATATCTTGCCGACCGACGAAGTGTTTCATTTCTACTTGGGCGATGCGGTCGAGATGTTGCGACTGGCGCCCGACGGCTCGACCGATGTGACGATCATGGGGACCGATCTGCTCGCCGGCGAGCGGCCGCAGGTGGTGGTGCCGGGCGGCGTTTGGCAAGGCTGCCGGTTGGTAGAGGGCGGCCGCTTTGCTTTGCTCGGCTGCACGGTGGCGCCCGGATTCGACTTCCGCGACTTCCACATCGCCAACGCCGCCGAGATGCTTGACCTGATCGACCACTACGCCGAGCAGGCGCCGCTGATTCGCCACTTGGCGCCGAGCACCGCGCCATAAATCGTTAACGAGTCGTTTGGCTTTCTGCCTTTCAAATTTCTACAGACAACGCGATGAATCACGCTTACTTGCCAGCCAGCGATCGCTACGAGCAAATTGATTACCGCCGTTGTGGGCGGAGCGGGTTGAAGCTGCCAGCGATATCGCTCGGCCTTTGGCACAACTTTGGCGGTGTCGACAGCTATGAAAACGGGCGGGCGATCGTCCGCCGGGCGTTTGATTTGGGGGTCACCCACTTCGACCTAGCCAACAACTACGGCCCCCCTTACGGCAGTGCGGAAGAATCCTTCGGCAAAATGCTAACGACCGACTTGGCGCCCTATCGCGACGAGCTAATTGTCTCCACAAAAGCTGGCTACGATATGTGGCCAGGACCTTACGGGGATTACGGCTCGCGGAAGTACCTCACAGCCAGCCTCGACCAAAGCCTCCGGCGGATGGGGTTGGACTACGTTGACATCTTCTACCACCACCGGCCCGATCCCGAGACGCCCCTCGAAGAGACCATGGGCGCCCTCGCTCACGCGGTGCGTCAAGGCAAAGCGCTGTACGTTGGCATCTCTAGCTACCCGGCCGACCGGACTCGCGAAGCGGCAGCCCTGCTCCGCGACATGGGGTGCCCCCTGCTGATTCATCAGCCGATCTATTCGATGCTCGAACGGTGGGTCGAGGACGGACTGCTCGACACACTTGCCGACGAGGGCGTCGGCTGCATTCCCTTCTCGCCACTCGCCCAAGGATTGCTGACCAATCGCTACCTTAACGGCATTCCTGCCGACTCGCGGGTCGCCAAGTCGCACGGCTTTTTGACCGAAGACCGTCTGACGGAAGAGATGCTCGGCAAGATTCGCCAGCTCAACGACTTGGCTCAAGCTCGGGGGCAGTCACTAGCGCAGATGGCGCTCGCTTGGCTATTGAAAGACGATAGGGTGACGACGGTCCTCGTCGGCGCGAGTAGCGTCGAACAGCTTGAGCAAAACCTCGCCTGCCGCCAGCAGCCTCATTTCTCCGGCGAAGAGCTGGCGGCTATCGAAGCCGCCCTCAGCAGTTAGGCCAAGCGCTCAGTTCTTGTCGTACTGCTGCAGGATCTCGCTTTGCTGGATGTCTTCCAGGCCGGGGAAGCCTTCCGCGGCGATGCGGGCGCCTAGCTGCGTGACCTGTTTGAAGTACTGATTCGCCGGTCGGCGGCCGTCGAGCTTTTGCCGCAAGCGTTGGCAGAGGACATCGGCCGACTGTTTGATCAGGGCGTCGTCGCGGGCTTCATTGGCGTCGACCGCGCTTACCTGCTCGCGGGCGGCATACATGCTGGTCGCCAGAATGGTGATCAAATCCTGGCACCGGCTGCTAAGTTCCGCCATGCGGCACTGCCGATCGGCGAGCTTGAGTTGGAACTTCTGCATGGCGCCATCGATTTCCAATGCCATCTTGTGCAGACGATCGCAAGCATACTCGGCATGGCGACGCAGGTTGGCCGGCATATCGGGCAGGTTGGGCGACGCGGCGCCCATCAGTCGGCGGGCGATCATCCACTTCGCGTAAGGCGTCGCAACGGGGGCGAGCTTCATCGCATGCATCGGATTGAGTGGGTTAGGCTGCTTGATTCCCGCCGCGGCGAGCGCCTTTCCGATCGGTTCGTAGTAGACCTTGCCGTGATGCTTGACGAGCGATTTGAAGA
Organism: Planctomycetota bacterium; assembly: GCA_039182175.1. Lineage (GTDB taxonomy): Bacteria > Planctomycetota > Planctomycetia > Pirellulales > Lacipirellulaceae > JBCCQL01. The sequence continues at coordinate 1,108 of JBCDCL010000289.1, read as the reverse complement.
ACGCCATGCCTAGCATCTCGCCCTCACCCTCGTAAATGCAGGGAGCGAGGAAGTCGTGGATGTTGTCGCCTAGTTGGTGGCCATGCAAGAAGCTGCGGCCGCCATGGGTCTTCATCATCAATTCGATGGCCGCGTGCTTTTGGGCTTCGCTACCGAATATCTTGGCGATGATGCATTCCATCTCGCCGCGGTAGCCACGGTCCAACAGGTCGGCACACCACGCCACAAGGGCATCGCAACCGACAATCAGCCCGGCAAGCTCGCCCAGCCGACGCTGCACCAGTTCGCGCTGCCCGATTGCTTCGCTGTACGTGACCCGGTATTCGGCCCAGGGCAACATGCTGGCCATCATTTGCCGCATCGTGCCGGCGGCATTCGCACAGAGCGATACCCGGCCTAGGTTCAAGCCGTGGTAGGCAATCGTCAGACCATCGCCCCGGCTTACCTGCAGCAGGTTTTCCTTTGGCACGCGGAAGTCACGAAAGACAATGCCGCGGTTGTAGAGATGCCGTAGGGCGTATAGGCCATACTTGTTGAGTTGGAAGTGTTCGTTCTCATCGGCTGGCAGGTCGACAATCAAAACGGCCGGCTTGCCTTCGACCAAACAGACCAAACCAATGGTGCGACCTGGTCTGACATTCGAGATAAACAGCTTTTCGCCATTCACCACGTAGTGGTCGCCATCGAGTACGGCCGTGGTCTTTAGGGCCGTCAGGTCGCTGCCAGCGCCTGGTTCGGTAAGGGCAAAGGCACTGAGCTTCTCGCCACTCGCGAGCTTCGGCAAAAACCGCTGCTTCTGCTCGGCATTGCCAAAAGTGTTGACGGGGTCGACCGCCCCGATGCAGCCATGAATGGAGGCTAGCCCCGCGATGGTGCCATCGACCGTCGCCATGCGAGCGAGGAAGGCAGCGAAGCTAGAAAAAGGCACGCCGGTGCCGCCGTATTCGCGATCGACGAGCAATCCCCAGTAGCCAACCGCCGCCAAGTCTTGCAGGACTTCCTCACGAATCTTCTCGTGGTTGTCGGGGTCGGCGGGGTCGTGGTGGTGCAGCGTGCCGGCCGCTTTGTGCCGCTTGACGATTTCGATCGACTGGTCCATCACCGCCTG
>JBCDCL010000288.1:0-4881 GCA_039182175.1 Planctomycetota bacterium | reverse complement strand
GCCACGCTCATCTAGGCAATGGGTGGCAGGTTCGTCGCCGGCGTCCCTTGGAGAACCTCGCCAATAGCTTTGCGAAGATAGGTAATGGTGTTGGCGTACATGATCGTCGCGATCAACACTCCCAGACCGCTAACGGCCATGACGATTCCAACAGGGGCCATGACGGCGTCGCCGGGCGGGCCGCCACCAGCCGCCATCGTCCCGAAGGTAATGCCCGTCACGATGATGGCGCCCAGGCTGACGGCGCCGATGATCATGGTCCGCTTGGCTCGCCCAGCAACATCGGGCCGCTCGATGTAGTCCGCCATCCGCCACAAGAAGAGCAGAAAGCAAATGATCGCCGCAAAGCTCATCAAGTTCGTAATGGCTTGCACGATTTGCATCGCGATGAGGCCACCGCCTGCGGCAGCAATTACGAATTGACCGGCAAACGCGAGCACGAACGAGCTAATCTGCAGCACAAGTGACGCCACGACGAGCGGCCGACCGTTCGAGCTGTCGGGCGCCGCTAAGCAAAAACAAACTCCTACGAGATTCAGAATCGCTAAGCCAAGGATGCCGAATCCAACCAAGGCAAGGATTCCTATGGCGGCGCCTCCCTGAGGTCCCGCAGCGGCAGCTACGCCGCCTAGCACCGCGGCGCCAATCATTAGCAACAAGATCCCACAGATCGAGATGTAGACCATCAAGAGCCCCTTGCGCACCTTTTCGAGCGACTCGGGGTGCTCGGCTTGGAAGGTGTTGGGCGTTGGCGCCTCTTCGCTGGTCAGCGGTGCGGCGAAGGGATTGTGTTCGGTCGTCATCAGAATCCTCGCGGACGGTCGTCTGCTGGTGAGCGTGGACGCAGTGTAACTGGCTGGCGTTGGCGTTGCGCGGGCTTTTTCAAGCCTTTGCAGCAGAAATTCTTCGTAGCCCGTTTCGCAGACGCGTGGCCCTGTGGTTAGAATCTCGGCAGCCTTTTCTTGGCGGGTTGCACCGTCGACCGCCGCCTTTCTTTTCTCTACCGAGGGGGAGTTCTAATGATCCGCACCACATGTTTCGCCGTTGTCGCCGCCCTGTTCGCCGTTTCCAGTTGCTCGGCTCTTGCCTCGACGATTCAAATCGTCCCCGGCATTCCGTCTTTCGACACCAACCTAGGCACGCTGCTTTCTGCCACCGTGACGATCGATCCCCCACTGACTTTGACCGAAGAGTACGAGCCCGGTCCGTTTGAAAACGTTGGCAACCATCGCCACTTCGTATCGCCACTGCCGGTCAATGTGCCGGGTCTTGGTAGCTTTCCGTTCGGGACAACACCGACCAACTTCGTCAATCCATCGACCGGTCAAGACCACGGCCACGTCTTCAATCTGGCGCCGTCGGTGCAAACCTTCACTGGCCCCGGGCTAGCGTGGTTTCTCAATCCGCAAAACGGCTTGTTCTCCGTCAACGTGCTGACGCCACCCACGACGTTTAGCGACGACCACAACCACCTAGTGCCCGCGATCAACGTCGTCCCCAGCACCCGCTTTCTGTACGCACCAACCACGGTGCCAGAGCCAGGTGGGTTAGCCTTGCTCGCCAGCTTGCTGACGCTGGCGGCACGTCGCCGGCGATAACGCGGGTTCGCTTTCTCACGTTAGAAATAAGGCATCGCCCGCCGGTGGAAGTCTAATCCATCGGCGGGCGCCTTGCTCAATCGAGCCAGTCGCGGGCTTCGAGCCGCTCGGGGACGTATGTCTCGGTGACGTAGCTGATGTCTTTGGCGATCAGCGATTCGACTTCTAGCTTGAAGTCGTTTTTGAGCATCCGATTGATCTCGCTTTGCCAGGTTCGCTTCTTCTCAAACCAGGGGTAGCGTGCGATTTGCTTCGCGCGTTTTTTGTCGCTATCGGTTAGGGCGATTTTCACATCTTCTGGCAAATCGCAGCGTTCGAAATCGATGCTCCGCAGGCCGAGGTACTTGGCTTCGGGAATCGCCATCCGCTGCGACTCGAACGCCAAGTTGATCGAGCCCTGCTTGATGACGCTGTAGATGTAGTATCCCCACGGGTCGTTATCCAGCACGCAATAGATGGGCAGCTTTAGTTCGTTATGCAACCGGTAGAGTAGGCGGCGAACACCGCGTGGCGGCTGGCCACTGCCGTGGGTAAGGATGCAGTTGTGTTCTTCCCAAAAGCGGTCTTCGTTGAACCGCTGCCAGACGGTTCCTTTTTCGACATGCAGGATGAACTTCGCTTCGCACTTCTTGCGGTCGAGTTCAATGACTTCTGGTTCGACGATCGATGGAATGGCATAGCCGCCCGAGCCCATCCGCCGGCAGTCGATCGTATCGCCGCGATCAGTGAGCGTGATGTTGCCAACCATTGCGCCACGATTCTCGGCGTACAGATGCAGTTCTTCGCGGATCGAGTTGAGCAGCACCTCCGTGTCTTCGATGATCGTGTCGCACTCGTTCTGATCGTCGAAGGTGTTTTCTTTGGTGTTCTCGATCGTGTGCTTGAGCATGTAAAAGAGACCCCGCAAGCTGGTCGTCTTGCCCTCGTCGAGCAGCCGCTTGCAGCCACTGGCGACCAGCATGGTCCGCATGTACGCCTTGGCTTGCGATAGGTCGAATAGCTGGCGGCGATTCTTGCTGTTGCCCATCTCTAGGATTCGCTTGCGGGGCGAATACTTGACGTTGCTTAGCGTCCGGCTGGGAATATCGACGTACGGATCCCGCTTCTTAGTGGCGGCATTCACCACACCATCCGCCAGCCCCCGCAAGGCGAGCATCGTCTTCTTGTCTCGCGGCGAAAGCTTGACAGGCTTCTTCGGTTTCTTAGGCGCAGGCGTTTTCTTCTTGGCCATGATGTGCGGTCGGTGGTGTTGATTTCCTCGCGGAGACGCAGAGGCGCAGAGGAATTTAGCGAGGCTTTATATTGAATAGTCTCTGACGAAGCTCGGCTTCAGAAATTCTTTCCCTGACAGCGGCTTTTCGTAGTTCTCGAAATTCTTCTAGTGCTCTTAGTGATTTGACGATGCCACTCGCATCAGCGTCGATCACCATGTCGAACTCCCAAGGCGGCAAGTCAAAGTGCTGTCTGATGTTACTTATGATGTCTCGGGCTTGATCGAGGAAATCCCAAATCTCTCTATACTTAACTTCGAGTTGAGTCGCGGAGCCTAACGCGATTTTTTTGTCAATGTGGGCAAGCACCTGATTGCGGAAGTCTCGGCATCCGACAACAGTAGCCAACAAACGATCGACTGGCTTGACGGTCATATCTTGCAGGACATCGTCGCCATAGTCGATTACAGCTTGCTGCAAGCCGACGAACGTGAGGTTTTCCTTTCTGCCAGTTTTTGCTGGGTCTGTCAGCCTTGAGATACTCAAGATTGTGTTCTCAATGAGCACGTCGAAGATGACTTTGTAGCCGTAAGCAGAAGCTCTTTTCAGCAATTCCCAGTTTCCGTCACCGTTGTAGATTTGATCAATCAAATTCCACTTGCTGCCTACCTCGGTCACGTCCCACTTCAAATGATGGATGTGGTCTAGAATATCCTTAGGAACCTTTTCAACTTCTTCATCGCTCGGTTTCGGGTACTTCACCTCTGCGTCTCCGCGCCTCTGCGAGAAAATCAATCAGCTCAACCGCCTCAACCCAATAACCAATACCCTACCGCTCCCAGGGCGCCGATCGAGGCGATCAGGCCGACCAGCGCAATCAGGCCATCTTGGGCCGTGATCGCGAGGCCAAGTAGCAGAATCGCGGTGCCGGGGACGATGCAGGCGAACGGCAACAGCTCCAGCGGTGGCAGCGTGCAGGCGACGATGATGCACACCATGGCGATGCCGTACTTCATCGGTCCCTTGACCAAGAACTGCAGCCGGCGTTCGGTGTACTTGTCGATCCATTCTAGCCAGGGACGTGCTTTTTCGACCGAGTCGCGGAACTTGTCTTCGTCGACACTTCGGTCCGCCAGCACGCCGGGCAGCCACGGATGCGTGCGGCCGAACAGCGATTGCCCCGCCACCAAGACAACGAACAGCCCCATGATGGTCGGCACCAACGGGATGCCCCCCACCGGTGTCACCACCACCAGCGCCGGCGCCACCAGCAGCGGCCCGAATAGCCGGCCGGCAAACTCGTCCAAGGCATCCTGCACCGACAGGTCGCCATCCTTGCTCGCTTGATCTTTGAGGTCATCGACGACATCGGTCAGCGATTGAGGGTCGCCCTCTTCTTGGTTGTCGTCATTCATGTCGGCCGAGGTTGCAAAGGAAATTGGTGGGGAAGGAGAGCTTGGCGGGAGTCGATTAGCCGCGAGCGGCGCCGTGGCGGCACCAGCAATGTCGCCCGAGGGGAGCGTTCCTGCAAGGCGGGAGGTGGTGGCGGAAGGCGATTTCGCGATCGATGCACGCCATTAGTCGCCGGGCGGCGGATCAACGGGCTCGGTCGCGGCCGTTCCGGTAGGCAAGATCGCGCTCTCTGCTTCGCGATGTTCTCGCAAGTGCAGCGACAAATCGAGCAGCGTCTTGCCGACGACGAGCAGGATCAGCAAGACCACCGGCTGGCCGAGCGTAATGACCAAAAATCCGCTTAGGACAATCGCCACGTGCAGAACTATGATCCGCGGGTAGGGCGCCGCCATCAGTAGCGGCGGCGCCGTGCGGCGGTATTCTCCCTTGCCCAGGAAGTTGACGAAGTAGGAGATCAGGTGACTAGCTGCGAGACCGATGGCCGCCAGGATGAAGCCGGTGTTTCCGACAGCGTCGCGAGCGACAGCGAGCGGATTGTCGAGTCCACCGGTGTCACCACCACCAGCGCCGGCGCCACCAGCAGCGGCCCGAATAGCCGGCCGGCAAACTCGTCCAAGGCATCCTGCACCGACAGGTCGCCATCCTTGCTCGCTTGATCT
>JBCDCL010000287.1:0-4886 GCA_039182175.1 Planctomycetota bacterium | reverse complement strand
GAGTTCTTGAAGGACCAGTCGTCGCTGCAAAGCCTGGTCCAGCGAGGCTTCGCCCCGACGCGTAACGATGCGGGCGAACTCGATCTACTGTCGAGCGAGGGCGAGGTGATTGTCACGATGAAGGATGGCGTCGAGTATGTCCTTCGCTTCGGAAACCTCGAACTCGCCGATGATGCCAGCGAACAACCCAAACAAGCGAACGCCGACGGCGAGCAAGGTGCAGAGGGTGGCGAAGGGGTCAATCGCTACCTGTTCGTCATGGCCCAATTCAACGAAGCGGCGGTCGAGTCACCTGAGCTGGAGATCGTTCCTGAGTTGCCTGAAGGCGCCGAAGAAGCTACTAGCGACGAAAACGGCGACGAAAACGCGGAAACCGATGCTACAAATGACTCAGCAGATAGCGATACCGAGACTTCTGATGCTGAGGCTACCGATGCTGAGGGCGACGAGGAGGCAGCCTCCGAAGACGGTGACGCCGAAGCAGACGAGTCGCCAAGCGATGTAGAGGAGGCCATTGCCGAGCGTCAGGCCGTCGAAGAACGTAATGCCCGTGCGCTCGACGAGTACGCCGACAAGCTAGAAGCTGGACGCCAGCGTGTGAGCGAACTCAACGCTCGGTTTGGCGATTGGTACTACGTGGTCTCCAACGAAGTCTTCAACAAGATTCGCCTCAGTCGCGAGGACGTGATTAAAGAGAAGGAGCCTGCCGAAGGCGAAGAGTCAGGCGAGCCCGTGGATGGTAGCAGTGCGTTCGGCGCCCCGGGCGCCGCAGTGCCGGGCTTGCCAGGACTTGGCGCCGCTTTGGGGGGCACATCGTCTGGCGAATCGGAAGAGACCGAATCGCAGACCGAAGACAACACGTCGGAAGAATCAGCAGACAACGGCGAGCCTGCCGATGCCGAACCTAGCGACGAAGAATCGGCCGACGAGTGACCGCTCATTCATCGGGCGTCGCTTCGCTGCCAAGCTGACGAAGTAGCGTCAGCGTAAACAACCCCGTGTTATGGCCATCGCTGAACTGGATGCCATAGGCGTACGAGCCCACGGGCCGCATACCGGTGATGCGTAGCGGCTGGGTCTCTTCCATCGACAGCACCGTCAGGGCGTTTGCCGGAGGCGGCGGGGCGTCTCGCTTCTCGCGGCAGGTCGCACAGGGGCATTTGTCGCGCAACTCGCGGACCGGATAATCACGCACCATTCCGTCTGACCACGCGATACGTAGTGTCGACTCGTCTCGTCGCTCGAGGCTGATTGGCGAATGGGCGCCCGGATCGTTCACGAGGAGGTTTCCCCTTCGCTGGCGCCGGTATTTCGTAAATCGATAAACCGGCGCCCTTTGCCTTCGGTGCGTGGCAGTGACATAGCCGGCGCCAGGCGAACGTCGATTCGCAATCCGAGCCGCAACTGCAGTTCCTCGGCAATCCGCGCGGGCTCACGCAGATGGTCTTCGACTTCGATCACCAGTTCATCCATCTCGCCGCGCTTGCGGGCGGTCATGCGGTATTCGACCACCTCGGGGAAGCCACGCAAAATGTGCTCGATGCCGCTGGGGAAGACGTTGACGCCACGGATGATCATCATATCATCTGCCCGGCCTAGCACTCCGCCTTCGAGAAAGACGAAGTTGTCTGCGTTCTCGCCGGAATTTGCGTCGGCGCCTTTCGGCCACCGCGGACGGACCAGGTCGCCCGTGCGGTAGCGGATCACGGGACTGCCATGGCGACCTAGTGTGGTAAGGATCAGATGCGACAGTTCTTCGTCGGCGGCGGGCTGGCCAGTTTCGATCGAAAGGAACTCGGCGATGAATTCGCTTTCAACGATATGCAGGCCGGCGCCCTCGGCATCGCCGTAGCCCCAGGCGCCGACTTCTGTGGCGCCGCCATGATCAATGACTTCTGCGTGCCAAGCGTCTTCAATTCGCTTGCGAATCGTGGGCACACTACCGCCTGGTTCGCCGGCGACGACGATTGTCTTAATCGGCAACTCCGACAGCCGCACCGAATGCATGCGGGCCGACTCCGCCATGTGCATCGCGTAGTTGGGCGTGCATAAGAGGCACGTGGCGCCAGACTTTTCGATCAGCTCGATGCGGGCGTTGGTGTTCATGCCACCGCCGGGCACGACCAGCGTGCCGCGAGCAACCAAGGCGTCGAACGCAGACCAGAAGCCAATGAACGGCCCGAACGAAAACGCCAGCATCGCGCGATCCTGTGGCCCGATTTGCGCGGCGTCGAGCACGTATTGCCAGCATTCGATCCACCACGTCCAGTCCTCAGCGGTGTCGAGCACCGCCATCGGCCGGCCGCTGGTGCCGGAGGTTTGGTGGTAGCGGACGTAATCGCCAAACGGAAAGGTACGATTGCGGCTGAAGCGATCGATCGCCGCCGGCGGCTGGAGTTCGTCCTTCGTCGTAAACGGCAAGTCGGCAAGTTGCGACAGACTATCGAGCCGCTCTGGCGTTGATTGCAACTTCTGGGCGTAGAGCCCGTTGGTCGGTCGCACTGCCGCCAGCAGCTTGTTGAGCTTCTCTAGCTGCAGTTCTTCCAGCGAACTGCGATCAAGCGAGCGGAGCGATTGGCGATGCTGTAACGTGCTGACTGCCATGACAGCCCTCATTTTACAACGCGGCCGCTAGCTTGCTCAGGGTGGCGTTCGCGATTGCCAAGTGGATTGAGGCAGCGCCCGGACGCTGGGCCCGTACGCCGGTGAGCGATTCCTGTTGCGACTGTGCACTTCGGCACATCGTGCGGCGTCTATCGGGCGTGCGGTGGCAAGCTTTAACGCCCAGCGAGAGTTTCGCGGCGGAGCGGGGCCGGCACAGCCGATACCAGCGTTGCAACCAGTTATGTCCGTAGACTCTCTTTCCGTCGTCGTCATGGCGCCCATCAGAATCCTACTGATTTGTAGTGCGATCTTGGCGCCACCGCTCTACGCAGAGCATCTGCAGCGATTGCCGGAGGTGGTGGAGTCGGCAACGGACGAATCGACGCTTGCATTCTTGCCAGAGACAGCGAGACTCGAATCGGCGTCGCCTGCCTCGTTGACGCTAGCAGACGCCGAGAGCATGGCCGTTGCGGCAAGCCCATCGTTAGCGGCCATGCGTGCAAGAGTGACGGCGGCGCGCTGGCAGTGCGTTCAAGCCGGCTTACCCCCGAATCCGACGATCGGCTACCTCGCCAGCGAAGTGGGCAACGAAGGCCAAGCCGGTCAGCAAGGCGCCTATGCCGGGCAGCAATTCATCCGTGGCGGCAAGCTAAAGTACGCCCAGGCAGTCGCCGCCAAGGAAGTCCGACGTCGCGAACAAGAACTAGCCGCCGAGCGATTGCGGGTGTTGACCGATGTTCGCACCGTATTTTTTGAAGTCTTTCTCTCGCAACGCCAAGTTGAGCTTACCGCTCAGCTTGCCGAGTTGAGCCGGCGTGCGGCGGAAACGTCGCAGCGACAAGTCGAAGCAGGCTAAGGGCGTCGAACCGACAAACTGCAAGCCGAAATCGAGTACCAACGAGCAACCGCGGCGGAGCGACGCTCGATTCGCACGCTCCAGGGCGGCCAGCGACGACTGTCGGCGCTCACAGGCATACCAACGTCGGCTGGCCCGACCGTGCGTGCCGATACCGATGATTTGCTTCGCCAGGCGACCTGGGAAGAAGTATTGCAGCGGGTGTTGGCAACCAGCCCGCAAGTGTCTGCCCGCGTAGCTGCCATCGAGAAAGCCCGCTGCACGATCGCCAGCGAGAAAGCGGCAGTCGTTCCCGACGTATCGGCGCAGGTCGCAGTGCAGTACGACGACGCCACCGAAGACACGATTGCAGGGGTTCAGATCGGCATGCCACTCCCGATTTGGAACCGCAACCAAGGCGGTATCGGACGGGCACACGCTGAGCTCGTGGCCGCACGACGCGACCTCGAAGCGACCGAGCAAACTCTTGCCCGTCGCCTTGCCGACATCTTCGCTCGCAACCAATCGGCCGTCATACAAGCCAACGTCCTCAAATCCGATGTTCTGACCCGAGCAGCCGATACGCTCAAGCTCGCGACCGAAGGCTATCAAGCAGGCGAAGTCGACTTTCTCGAATTACTCACTGTGCAGCGGACCTACTTCCAGGCAAGCCTCGAATACCTAGCCGCCTTGCGAGAGCTAAATGAAACGTCCCAGCTACTCGCAGGGTGTTTACTATCCGGCAGTGCAGCGATCGAGCGAACAGTTCCGGAAGACTATTGAGACTGAGAATCAGCAAGCCTTTTTCGACAATCGATAGGCACAACCACGCTGGTTGCTATGGTTTCGTGTCACTTGTATCGCCATACTAAAAGTAGATGAACCGACGAAGCTTTCAACTCGTTTCAGCGCTACTTGCCGTAGCCACGCTGCACCAATTGGGCGCGAGTCCTTGCGGTTGCTTGGATCACTACGGCTGGTATCAAGCGGCGATTCGCTTGGTGAGCGTCATTGATAACTCGACCGCGCATGCTTGCGATGTCGCCGGATGGGACGCTGCCGAGTGCGATGGTGCTGGCGACTTGCCAGCAATGCTTAATCCTCGCGTCGTGGCGCCTGATTCATCTACTGCGAAAGTGTGTACTGCGCACAACAGCGTACTCTGCGCCGACGTCCTCCAGTTGGCTTCGCAGCCGAGTGCGGCTTATTCGGCCGCCGATCGCTCCGCCGCCACATGCCACTGGCTACCGCTGCGCGCACAGCTCCAGGTTTTTCTTCTGTGAGCCTGCGCCGCTTCTCTGACTTTCGGGCATAGCCCACGCCACTCTATCTGCTGCGTGGTGCACGGACCCGGACTTAGTCGTATCTGCGAGGGGTTCGTGCGTTTTGAAGGCGTGCGGCGATTCTTTAAGAGGTTCATTCTACGGGTGATGTAATGAGTCGAATT
>JBCDCL010000286.1:0-4886 GCA_039182175.1 Planctomycetota bacterium | reverse complement strand
TGGCCGATGGCAAGCTGGAAGCCGACGTGCAAAAGGCGGGCTAGCTGTCGTCCGACAGATCGCCAGGCTCGCCGACATCGACTTTCGACCAATCGATCTCGGCGTTCTCTTCCATCAGTTTGGCGAGCGTGTTTTTGGCGACCGGCAAGTCGGCCTCGGCGACCATCACCTGCACCCAGCCAGGCGCCTCAGCCTTAAAGCCGGCAGTAAAGCCGCCGGTAGCCGTCGCGGTGATTCCCGCGCGGTGCAAAGCCGCCACGATCACCGAGGCTTCCATATCCGAGGGGACCGAAGTTAATCGTCTGATGTGCTCTGGTTGGTTTTCCACTTTTGGTATTCGCCCGATTCTGAAAAGCCTGTGATGAGATCGATAACGCGGCTCACGCCGTTAGTTCGCGAATCAGCTTACCGCCGCCGGCGATCTTCATCGGCCGGCCGTTGTTGCTCGTGAACGTCGTTTGCAACGAGATACCCATCGCATGGCAAACCGTCGCCATTAAGTCTTCCGACGAGTAAGGTTCGCTAACGACCTGCGTGCCGTCTGCACTAGTCTCGCCGATCGCAAGGCCGCCCTGCAAGCCAGCGCCGCCAATGACCGCACTCCAAGCCCTTGCAAAGTGATCCCGGCCCGCATCGCCATTGATGCGCGGCGTACGCCCAAACTCGCCCATCCAGATCACGACGGTATCTTCCAACAGACCACGCTGAGCAAGATCGTCCATGAGTGCCGCCATGGCTTGATCCATCTCGGGCAGTTTTTGACCCAGCCTGTCGAAGCAGTTTTGATGCAGGTCCCAGCCACCGAAGTCGACTTCGACAAACGGTACGCCCGATTCGACCAGCCGCCGCGCAAGCAAACAACCACGTCCAAAGCCGGTTTCGCCATACTTCTCTTTGGCGGACTGCGGCTCGCTCTGCACATTGAAAGCCGCCATTTGCTGGCTTGTGAGCAGCGACCGCGTCTTTTCGATCACCCGAGCATGATCAACGGCCGGCAGGCCGCGGCGTTGCTTGATGAATCGTGTCTCCAAGGCATCGAGCACCGCCAGTCGACCTTGCATCCGATCCGACTTGACCGGCATTTGAAGGTTGCGGATTCGGCCGTTGGAATCGACCTGAAAGGGTGCGTAAGCCATCCCTAAAAACCCGGGCCCCTCGCTACCGCTGCCTATCGATACGAAGGGCGGAATCTCTAAGTTGCTGAGCGAATCTTCCAACTCGTGGGCAATCACCGAGCCATAGCTCGGATGCACGATATTCGGATTGGGCACATAGCCCGTGTGCATGTAATAGCGGCCGCGAGTGTGATCCGCTTCGCGAGTGCTCATCGACCGGACGACCGACAGCTTGTCCATATGCTTGGCGAGCTGAGGCAGCCCCTCGCAAATTTGCATGTCGCCGGCGGTCGAGATCGGCTGCATCGGTCCGCCGGTGGGCGTGCCGGGCTTTAGATCCCACATGTCGATTGTCGGCGGACCGCCACCCATCCACAGCAGAATGGCCGACTTGTGGTTACGCTTGAGCGTGTCCGACGCTGCTTCCAACGACCGCGTCATCGCGAGCGCCGAACCGGCAACCGCCGTCGAACTAGCCATGTGCCCCAGAAAATGACGACGCGACATGCCCAGCGGTGTATTGAAGAATGCCATTGCCCTGGTCCTCGTCGTAATCAAACTCGTTCGGAATCAAACTCGTCGCAGTCTAGAGCCAACACGCCGCACCGATACGCGACTGCCGAATCAATGATTGAAAATAAACTCGTTGCTGTTCAGCACCGCCCACCAAATATCTTGTAGCGCCTCGGTAACGTTTCCTTGGCGTGCGGCGAGTAGTTGATTGCACACCTTCAGCTCGTCGCGTCCTGGCGGCCGTGACAAGCCTGCCAGGTAGAGCGTGCGAATCTTCTCGGCATTCGATAGGTCTTGGTCCCAGGCGACGCGGAACAGCATGCTGCCATCGCCTGAGCTAGTGGCTCGCCGAATCAACTCGCCGTTCATCAGCATCAACGCCTGTGGAATCGAGCCGTTGAACGTGGTCGCTTCGCCATTTTCATCGTTGCCAAACGCCGTGTTGAATTGTGCAAGCCATCGCTGTTTTGTCCGCTCGCGATCGGCCTCGTCGACACTCTCATCGGCGGCCGTGGCGACCAACAGCGACTCGTAAAGCTGCTCCGCCGTCATCTGGCGAATATAAAAGTGCGAGTACATCGGTGACACGCCGAGCGCCGGATCATCTTCATCGTTGCGACGCGTCGCACGACTGCTCAGCGAGTAAGGCTTCGAAAGCGTCACCCAGCGCACAAGTTGCTTGAGATCGAAGCTCGATTCGCGGAAAGCTTTCGCCAACTCGTCTAACAGTTCGGGATGCGATGGGGCATTGTGAGGACCCATGTCGTCCACCGGCTTGGTGAAGCCGTAGCCCAGGAACTGTCCCCAAACGCGATTGACGATTGCTCGTGGAAATTCGGGCGACTCCCGGATCAGTTCCGCGAGTTCTTGTCGGCGATGCACGTCGGACAGGTAGCCGCTGTCGCCGAAGTCCTCGCCCCGCTCGGCGTACTTCTCCGCCAAAGAGGCCCCATCGATAAACACGGGATAGGCGACCCTCAGCTTGCCATTACGCAACTCGTAGTAAAGTTCCGCCTTAGTCGGATCACCTCCTTCGCCGGCGAAGTCGCGATCGAGAATCCGCGCGACCCGTCGATTGATGCCTTCGGTCGGCAGCCGCTCGACGCGAGTCTGGCGGAAGAACGCGTTCAGCTCCCAAAATTGATTCTGGCGATACTCGTTAAACGGATGGTTGTGACACTGCGTGCATTGTACGGCGGTGCCGAGAAACACCTTCGCAGTAACAGCCGTCGCCTGAATGCCGTTCTCGGCCATCTTGTCAGCCAGAAAATTCGCGGCGCCATTGAAGTCGGCATCTCCCGGTCGGCAGCTACCGGTTGCGGTAACCAACTCCTGCATCAGTTGGTCGATCGGTTTGTTCCGCAGGAACGCCTCGCGTAGGTACTGCTGCATCCCCTCGCGATTAGCAAGCGACTGCCGGTTGGCGCCCCCCGTCCTGCCGATCAGCAGGTTGGTCCAGATCGTGGTGAAGTTCCGTGCGTACTCTGCCTGGTACTCGTCACCCAGCAGGCGATCGACTAGCTCGCGGCGTTTGTCACGCGACCGATCACTGACAAACTGTTTCAGCTCGTCGACAGTCGGAATTCTGCCAAGGACATCAAGATAGACCCGGCGGCACCACTCACCATCCGTGGCAGTTGGCGATGGCGATAACCGCTGATCTGCCCACGCCGCAGCAATCTCTCGATTAATCAGCGCGACCTGCGACGGCGAAGAATCACTCGCTTCGGAGCCAGACGCTGTAGCGGCCAGCGATGGTAAGCTGGCCGAAGAGAAAGTCAGCAGGGCAACAAGCACCAGCGAACTAGATCTTGCCATGCTGAAAAGGCCCCAGGTTACGCTCGCCCGTTCGCGTCGCTACCTGCCGGTAGCGAAACGAACCGATGGCGAAACAAAAGACTTCGTCGAAAACCCGCTACTGCAATCGTAGCAGTCGCCAAATCGCCCGCCAAACTTCGGTGGGTCGCAGCCGAATTCAAATCACTCTGCAGAATGCAGAACTCCCTTCGCTACTGAAACCCTTCGATATCGAAACCCCTCGATACTTAAACCCACCGACACTTGGTTCAGCCTTCGGAAGATTCGAAAAAACTGAGAATCCATTTCCGACCGCGTCGACGATTTGCTCGCGGTGCAGTTTGCGGCGTATTGAATCGATACAAGTGTTCAATTTTGCAACACACCAAATGCAACAGGCGAGTCGCCAGCCCGTGTTCCAAGGGCCGGCGACTCGCCTTGCGAAACTCCAGAATCGATATGCCAGCAGGCGTCTTGGGAGGGGGAAACGCCTGCTAACCTCTTCTTGTTCCTACGATTCCTTCATTCTGTTGCAGTTGCCTCTTCGTCAGCCGGCCCCTCTTCCTCTGTTCCAGCCCCGGGCGATGCCTCTTCGCTGTTGGGGTAGGCCGCGACGACGCATTTAACGCATGCAAGCAGTGTGCCAAAGCAGGCGACGCGACCGCAGGCGACCCTTCCAAACCGCCGTCCACCGCCACTCCGATCGCGTGTCAATTTGATCACGCCTGTCGCCTAGACGACTGCATATTCGCCTGTCTTCAGCAAGGCGGCGAAAATCATGGCACGCCAATAAGTCCTTTTCTTATTTGGGTTTAGCTCGCACCGGTCCGTTTTTGGCATCGGCACTGCGTCCACTCTATGCCGAGGCAAGAGAACGGCTGCGGCGTTCGCATCGGCTCTTACCGGATCACGAACGGGTAGTCACACACTACCCCAGGAGAGCTTCCCATGATTAAGTCCATGCTTTTGGCGGCTGCCACGGTCGCCGCTTTCGCAGTAGGCACCGTAGCCACCCCTGATACCGCCAGTGCCGATCGCTGCTTCCGCGGTGGCGGTTTTGGCTACGACTACGGCTACCGCGCCAACTTCGGCCCCCGCTTTGCCGGTCCTAGGTTCGCTGGCCCCGGGTTCTACGGCCCACGCTATGTCCCGCCACGGCGGGTCGTCGGCTACCGAGGCTACGGCGGCCTCGGACCCTATGGCTTCTACGGCCCGCGACGGGGCGGAGTGAATATCGTACTCGGGTTTTAGTCGACCGCAGTCGTGAGTCTGTGAAAGAACGAAGCAGGCCGCGTCTCGAATCATCGGGACGCGGCCTGTCTAGTTTGGCTTTTGGAGATTGGTGACTGCAGCAATCAGCCGCCGAAAATCTTCTTAATCGAATGCACGGTCACTTGCCGGCCCGCTCGGGCGATCGACGTGGTGAGCGGGATCGACTTCGGGCACACGGCGACGCAGTTC
>JBCDCL010000285.1:0-4891 GCA_039182175.1 Planctomycetota bacterium | reverse complement strand
TGACGCCCACGAGCAGAACTGTAACGAACTGCGAACGGCCAAAGCGGGAGCGTTGTTTCTTGGCGGGAAGCATGCAATACGCCTGAGCACGGGGCAGGAGGAGTTCACCTACGCGAGACGCCGAGGCCGGCGCCGGAGCCTGCAGCGTACGCGACTAACCCGCTGTGCCGCAACCTCGTATGCCTGGAGAGAGGCTGGTCGCAAGCTGGGAGTTAGCGGGCTGAGCCCTCAACGGCAAACCGTACACGCAATTCGATCTCTGGCGTGCTCTTGAGATCGCTCGTGAGGCGAACGATGCCCTCTGGGTAGGCGTAGGTACCATCCGGTTTGCGGCCGTTATTTAGCCGCACCATCGGCCGGGTTCCCGCCGGCACCTCGACGGATAGGGGCACGTGGATAACTCCCTCACGTACTTGTCGCGGATCGCCCAGCTCAACCTGCAGTTCTGGCGGATCGACTTCGTCAATTGCGAGGTTGGCATCCGCTGCATTCGGGCCTTTGATCGAGACTCGGAGTTTCGTCTTCTTGCCGACTTCGCTTTTAACGATGCCAAAGGCCAGCACGCCCGTCTCGGCGGACCAACCGGGCCCGTGGACCGATAGATCGCCTTCGACGCGTCCGAGGATGGGCACCTGCAGCGTTTCGGCATCGGGCAAGTTGGTGTTGAGCGTGACCCAGTCGTTCACCACGCCGACTGGCAAGCCAGGGCCCGCGGTGAGCGTCACCCGGACACCCGCCTTCGCCCGTTCATCGGGTAGGTTTTCTGGCGTAAGCTGTTCAACTTCTAGGCTGTAAGCCTCTGACCTCGACTTACCGCCAGTCTCGCCGTCTACGCTCTCGTCATCGCTGACCGGCGGATCGGCGGTCACCTCCAACTCGTCTTGATCGTAAGTCATCAGCACCACCGCAGCGGTCCGCCGCTGATCGGCGCCGATACGGCCGAGGGCGAAGCTACGCGGGAACAGCCCCGTCGGCTCGACGACTTCGCCTTCGACGTACAGTTCGACAAGCGGATTGCTGGGGTCAGAGGTCTTGAGGTTCGCCTTTTGCCGAAACGGGCCGGGCGTGGTTTTGGCCACCCATTCGAGTTTGACCTGTGTCTCGCCGCCGGGCGGAACGGGGGCCGTATCGGTGACAAAATCGGTGCACTTGCACGTCGTCTCACCAGCGGTCAGCACCAGCGGCGTATCGCCTTCGTTTCTAACGACAAAGGCGTGCGACCGTTTGGCGCCCTTCTGCATGACGCCGAAGTTGAACGTCGGCTCGTCGACCACAACCTGCGGCTGAGACGCTGGCGCGACGCTAGCAGCCGGCGAGGCGGCCGATTTCTTTGCGGCTGACTTTTCAGCAATGGCTGCGAATGGATCGCTCTCCGCGGGTCCGACAATGGTGTACGCCATCGCGACGCCCAGCCCGCCGCCGATCGCCGCAGCGATGAAAATCATCGGTAGAAGTTTCATGTCCTGATTCTAGGTTCGCGGGCCGAGAGGCGTCAAATACCGCCGGCTATTGGGTTTACGGCGGTTTGACGCCAGACAGTTGACGGCCGGTTCCAATAGGTGTAATTTTGTACACTAATGGCGGTTGACGCCATCGTCGGCCGTTTTGCCCGGGAACAGAAGCTCCAGGAGCCCTGCTATGTCGGTCTATCAGTTCACCTACCACGCTTTTGGCTCGCTCACCCCCGAAGGCGAGCAGCACCGCTTTGTGCTGCGTAACCAGCCGCCAGCCAAACGCCAGTTACCGCTGGCAGAGCGGTATCGCCTGGCGATCGAAGAGCGAGAGACCTTCTTCAATACGGACCATCAGCGAAAGCTGATCGACATCGTGATGGATTTTCAGGCGAAGGAGTCCTATCGCTGCTTTGGCGTCGCGGCCGACGATACCCGCGTGCAGGCCGTAGTGGCGTGGACGACCGGCGTCTCGTCCGTCGACATGCGGAGTGCGATTTGGGCGGCGCTCGGCCGTGGAATGAATCGCGAGTTTGGACGCCAACCTTGGCTATGCGACGTAGCCATTCGCCGCGATGGCGACGCCAAGCGAATACGCAATCGGACGCAGTTCGATTACGTGCTCGACTGCTATCTGCCGGAGCAAGCATGCCAGCAGCAAACAGGCATGGTTTGGACGGCTCGCCAAGGATTTGTCGGCGGCCTTGCCCGCACGGCGTGATGCTTGGGGCAGCAGCGGGCCCGCCAGGAATCAGTACGCCCTGGCGAAGACAGCCCGCCGCTCGCTTGGCCCGCCGGTGAAGAGGCACTCGCCCGGCTCTGTTTCACCATCTAGTGGCACGCAGCGAGGGGTTACCTTCAGCGTCTTGCACTTGGCTTCCATTTCGGGGCCATCGATAAAGTGACAATAGGCAAGCCCACCCGGTTGGCCGTCGGCAAAGAAGGCTTCAAAGTCGGCCAGCGAATCGATCGTGACCGTCGCGTCGGTGCGGGCCGTGGCCGCTTGATCGAATAGGCTTTGCTGGATTTCGGTGAGCGTGGCGCCGATGTTGGCAACGAACTCGGCCCGCGTTGCCTTAGGCATTTTCACGCCATCGCGACGGGCAGCGAAGGGCTGGTCGGACGCGATGTCACGCATGCCAATCTCGGCGCGTATCGGCACCCCTCGCTTGACCCACTGCCATTTCTTCTCGCCGCCGCGAATGTCGCGGTCGTCGATCCGCACACGCACCGGCTCGCCGTCGTACGTCTGTGCTTCGAGTTCCGCTTTGAGCGAATTAACGTATTCGAGCACCTGCGGCCGATCTTCGTCTGTTTTGTAGACGGGCAGGAGGACAACGTGCGCCGGCGCCAGCTTTGGCGGCAGCACCAAGCCATCGTCGTCGGAGTGGGTCATAATCAGACCTCCGACGAGCCGCGTCGAGACGCCCCAACTGGTTGTCCACGCATATTCCAAGTCGCCCGACTGGCTTTGGAATTTGATCTCCTGGGCTTTGGCAAAGTTTTGCCCCAGGAAGTGACTGGTGCCCGCTTGTAGTGCTTTGCGATCTTGCATCATGGCTTCGATCGAGTAGGTCGCCACGGCGCCGGGGAAGCGCTCGCCAGCCGTCTTCTCGCCCTTAATGACTGGCATTGCCATATACTGCTCGGCAAAGTCGGCGTAGACGTCGAGCATTTGCCGCGTCTCTTCGACGGCCTCTTGCTGGCTGGCGTGGACCGTGTGTCCTTCTTGCCAAAGGAACTCGGCCGTACGCAAGAACATCCGCGTTCGTAATTCCCAACGCACTACGTTTGCCCATTGATTGATGAGGATCGGCAGGTCGCGGTAGCTTTGCACCCAGCGTGCGAACGTGGCGCCGATGATGGTTTCGCTGGTTGGCCGAACGATGAGCGGCTCTTCGAGCTTGGCCGACGGCGCCGGCTGTAGGCCGCCCTCGCCGTCGGGCTCTAGCCGATGGTGCGTCACCACCGCGCACTCCTTGGCGAAGCCTTCGACGTGCTCGGCCTCTTTTTCCAAGAAGCTCATCGGAATGAAGAGCGGAAAATAGGCGTTCTCATGGCCGGTGGCCTTGAACATCGCATCGAGCTGTCGCTGGATGTTCTCCCAAATCGCATAGCCCCACGGCTTGATAACCATGCAGCCCCGCACGTCGGAGGTCTCTGCCAGGTCGGCCGCTTTAACCACCTGCTGGTACCACTCGGGGTAGTTCTCGGCACGGGTTGGCGTGATTGCTGTCTTGGGAGCCTTGGCCATTGCAGATTGCGGTTTGCGGATTGCGGATTGCGGATTTGGATTGCGAAGCGGCATTCTAGGCGAATGACGTTCCTGCTGGGAATGCCGTCACGGATTTGAGCACAGGGCAGAACGGAAATCTTTTGGTACGATGTCGAAACTGATCCCTCCGCAATCCGAAGTCCGCGATCCGCAATGTCCAATCGTCGCTACGTTTCCCAGTTGGCCCACAATGAGCAGGTAAAGCAGGTCTTTCTGGCCAGCGACAAGCAGTTGCGGCCCAACCGCAATGGCAACCTTTATCTGCAGCTAGAGCTCTCCGACCGTAGCGGCGGCATTGCTACACGGATGTGGAACGCCAGCGAGAACGACTACAAGGGCTTCGAGAACGGAGACTACGTACTGGTGGAGGGCGCCACGCAGCTCTTCCAAGGCAACATGCAGATGATTGCCAACACCATTCGCAAAGCACGCCCCGACGAGGTGGAAGAAGCGGACTTCATGGTGCTGCAGACCAACGAAGTCGACAAAATGGCGACCCGGCTCGCAGAGATCTTGCGAGGCATCACGTCGCCACCGCTAGCGGCGCTCGCCGAGGCGTATCTTTTGGACGAAACGTTCATGGATAAGTTCACCCGGGCGCCGGCCGGCATGAAAAATCATCATGCCTACCAAGGTGGCTTGCTCGAGCACGTGGTGGGCCTAATGGAACTAGTGCTCGCGATCGCCCCTCGCTACCCGCAGCTTGACCAAGACAAACTGCTGATCGGGGCCTTTTTGCACGACTCGGCCAAGGTGGACGAGCTGGCCTACGATCGCGACATCTCGTACACCGACGAAGGCCAAATGTTGGGCCACATGGTGATGGCGATCACCGAACTCGATAGCAAAGCCAAAGAAGCAGAGCGGCTTTCAGGTGAGGCAATCGATTCCGTGCTGCTGATGGAGATCAAGCACATGATCATCAGTCATCACGGCGAGTACGCCTACGGTTCGAGCAAGTTGCCGATGACGCTCGAAGCCATTGCCCTGCACCAACTAGACAACCTCGATGCGAAACTTGCCAGCTTCACCGGCCTGATCAACGAGTGCCCCAACGTCGAAAGCAATTGGACGCAGTACTATCCCAACCTCGATCGGAAGCTGTGGAAAGGGACGCGGGCGGAAGGGTGATGCTTGAAAGGCGATTGGTGAAGAGTGAAAGGGT
>JBCDCL010000284.1:0-4894 GCA_039182175.1 Planctomycetota bacterium | reverse complement strand
CTTCTTCGGCCACTTGCGAGCGGTGAACAACGACTTCTTGGATACCTACATCCTGAAGGGTCAAAACTCGGTGCTCGACGCCAACATCGATCGCATTCAGCACATCGATGGCGAGTACGTGGTTGACCTTACCTTCACCCATGCCGAAGGGCAGCGTGCACAGTTGGGTTACGACCGCATCCTGGTCTGCACCGGCTTCTGCTGGGATCCAGGCATCTTTGGCGGCGGGTGCGAGCCGCAGTCGACTGAGTGTGGCAAGCTGCCGATGATGACCAGTGCGTGGGAGTCGACCAACCTACCGCACCTCTACTACGCCGGCACGCTGATGCAGATGCGAGATTGGCACAAGACGATGTCGAGCGTCTTGCACGGCTTTCGCTTTAACGTGCTGTCGCTCGCTTCGATTTTGGAAGAACGCTACGAAGGCGTCCCTTGGCAAGCGACGCGACTGAAGCGAACGGCCGAGGCGATGGCGGACAAAGTCATCGAGCGCGTCAGTACCAATGCGGCGTTGATGCACCAGCCAGGATTTTTGTCCGACGTGATGGTCGTCACCGACGATGCGGCTCTGTACCACAACACGCTATCGGTAGATTACGCCCATGACAGCCGGTTTGGCGACGAGGAGCACTACTACACCATCACTATGGAGTATGGCGATACGCTCGACGATCCGATGGCGGTCCGTCGCGAGATCGACCCGACCAAGGCGTACAACGACTTTTATCTCCACCCACGCATCCAGCGCTACGCTGGCGGCAAGAAGGTGGCCGAGCATCATATGAGCGAGTCGCTCGAGAATGAATGGCGTATTGACCAGCATCCGGGCGATCGGCCGCTGATTCGCAAAATCGATTTCCACGGCCAAGACGACCCTAGCCAGTTCCAGCAACTGCACCGTTCGAAGCTCGTCGAATTCTTCGAGAAGCAGCTCGCGGCTGATCAGTCGGCCGAGACACAGGCGCTACAGCAGGCGGCGCGTTAGTCACGGCGCGCTCTCGATTCATCGCGTAAGTCAAGGCGGTTCTCTTTGAGTTCTCTCCCCGCGGACATCCTCGCCGACGAGCGACTCAAGGCGTTGTCGCCTGCCAAGCGGGCGGCGCTGGAAGCGATGCTGCTGGCTCGCAAGCAGCAGTCTGCCGCTGCCGATCGCATCACGCCGCGTGACGCAAGTGAAAAGCAAGCCTTATCGTTTGCAGAACAGCGGTTGTGGCTACTCGATCAGCTGGAGCCTAGCCACCCGTTCTACAACATGCCCTTGGCTGCGCGATTGGCCGGCGACCTAGACGAAGCCGCGTTTGCCGAGGCGTTGCAGACGCTTACCGACCGCCACGAAACGCTACGCTACGCGTACGACACACTAGCGGGCGAGCCACGACGGCGTATCGCCGATCAAGTCCGCGTCTCGCCAGAGCTTATCGATCTACGAGGGCAGTCGCCCAGCGAATCAGAGCAAGC
This sequence comes from Planctomycetota bacterium, assembly GCA_039182175.1. GTDB lineage: Bacteria > Planctomycetota > Planctomycetia > Pirellulales > Lacipirellulaceae > JBCCQL01. The sequence continues at coordinate 3,436 of JBCDCL010000284.1, read as the reverse complement.
CGCGCTCTTGCGAGACGCGGCCCGTGTGCCATTTGATCTCAGCAAGCCGCCACTGCTGCGTTGCCACATTTATCAACTGGCGGACGATGAACGAATCATTCTGCTGGTGATGCACCACATCGTTTCCGACGGGTGGTCGATGTGGGTGATGCTCAACGAGTTAGCTGCGTTGTATGAGGCGGCACTCGCCGGCCTCCGCGGCGAGGCATGTGCTGCGACGCTGCTGCCACTGCCGATCCAGTACTCGGACTATGCCGTCTGGCAACGCGAACAGCTTTCGGGCGAGCGGCGAGAGAAGCAGATCGACTACTGGCGATCACGACTAGCCGACGCCCCGCCAAGCCTAGAGTTGCCGACTGACTACCCGCGGACGCCGACGCAAGACTTCGACGGCGCCGTGCATGACTTTCGGTTCTCTGCCGAGCTGAGCGAGCAAATCCGCCAAGCAGCCGAAGCTACTGGGGCGACGCCTTTTATGCTGCTGATGGCGGCCTACCAAGTTTGGCTTGCCCGGCACACGGGGCGTCGCGATTTGTGCGTTGGCACCGTCGTCGCGGGCCGTCCGAGGACCGAACTCGAACGGCTGATTGGCTTCTTCGTCAACACGCTAGCCTTGCGCGGCGACCTGACCGGCGATCCGACCTTTGGCGAATTGGTCGAGCAAGTACGCACCGAGACCTTGGGCGCCTTTTCTCACCAAGACTTGCCCTTTGAACAAGTTATCGAAGCGGTTGCTCCGGACCGCGACCGCAGCCACGAGGCGCTTTTTCAGACAGCGCTGGTTGTGCAGAATCCGCCACGCGACTTTGCCCGTAGCGAAGGCTTAGAACTCACGCCGCTGCTGGTTGATAACGGAACGGCGAAGTACGACCTGACGTTTTTCTTTTGGGAAGATGCCGGGCGATGGCAGGGACAGATCGAATATCGAACATCGCTGTTCGAGCAAACTACGATCGAGCGGTTTCTCGCTACCTTCCAGACGTTGCTCGCTGATGCACTCTCGCGGCAGGATGTCCCGGCGTCGCGTTTGCGACTGCTCGATGCGGAGCAGCAAGCGACGCTCGCCCGGTGGAACCAAACCGAGGCGCCTCTCGAAGAACCGCTGCTAATCCATGACGTCGTTCTGCAGCAAACGCAAAGCAAGGCCGACGACGCTGCCATACGCTATCAGGGCAAGACAACCACGTACGCCGAGCTGGATGAGCAAAGCCGCCAGATCGCCGGCAAGTTGCAGGCGGCTGGCGTCTCGGTCGACGACCCGGTGTTGGTTTGCTTGCCACGCTCGGCAGAGTCGGTAGTCGCGATGCTCGGCATTTGGCGAGCCGGTGGCGTCTACGTGCCCGTCGACCTGCAGTCGGCAGCGAAGCGACTCGGATATTTGGCGGACGATTGCGGCGCCAAGTGGGTAGTCACCAATCAAGAAGTCGAGACGCCGCCTGACGTCACGCAACTCGACGTCGCCGAACTTATGGCCCCGGCCGATGTCACGCTGAGCGATCCGCAGCTCAGCCCTCAGTCGCGGGCGTACGTAATTTACACCTCGGGATCGACAGGCCAGCCGAAAGGCGTCGAGATCGAGCATCGCAGCATTGTCAACTTCGTCCGCGCTCAAACGATGACGATGGGCGTCACGGAGAGCGACCATGTGCTGCACGCGATGTCGCCGGCGTTCGACGGCGGGCTGTCCGTGGCATTGCTGGCGATCGCCAACGGGTCGACGCTTGTTGTTGCCGATCACGAGCAAACACTCGACCCCGCGGCATTAACCCAGCTGCTGACGAGCGAAGCGGTAACGGTGGGCAAATTTACGCCCGCCCTGCTGGCGACGCTCGACCCGACGCAACTGCCGGGACTAAAGTCAGTTCTCTCTGCCGGCGACTTGTTGACGGGCGACTTAGCCGCTCGCTGGCAACCGGGGCGCCGTTTCTTCAACGGTTACGGGCCGACCGAAGTAACCGTTGGCGTGTCGATCTACGAGCTGCCTGGCCCCCCTACGGCGCCGCCACCGATCGGCCCGCCGATGCCGAATATGCGTGCGTACGTGCTCGACGAGCATCTGCAGCAAGTTCCCATTGGCGTGACAGGTGAGATTTGTATCGGAGGCGCCGGCGTAGCACGCGGCTACTTGAGCCGCCCCGACGAGACGGCGGCAAAGTTTCTGCCCGATCCCTTTGCGTCAGCGAATCCGCAGTTGCCTTCGCCCCGCATGTATCGCACGGGTGACCTCGGGCGTTGGCGATCCGATGGCGTGCTGGAGTTCGTCGGCCGGGTCGACGACCAAGTGCAAATCCGCGGCTACCGCGTCGAACCAGGGGAAGTCACGGGCGCCCTGGAGTCGCTTCCCGAAGTCAGCCAAGCGTATACCTGCGTTCATAGCGATCCGGCGACGGGCGATCGATTAGTCGCGTATGTCGTTCCCGCGAGCGAGCACGCATCCGCAGTTCACGAGAACAGCGACGCCACCATCGGCGCCGTCGAAGGTGAGCATCTCAAGTCGTGGCAAACGCTGATGGAGCAAACGCACCAGGCGACCGGTGCGCTACGCGACGTGGAGTTCGACGTCACTGGCTGGGTAAGCACTTTCACCGGCTTGCCGATTCCAAAGGAAGAGATGCGGGCGTGGGCGGCAGCAACGCAGGACCGCGTGTTGGAACTCGAGCCGCAAGATGTGCTGGAAATCGGCTGTGGCGGCGGGCTGATACTTTTGGGCGTGGCGCCCCACTGCCGGTCCTACGTGGGCACCGACTTCCTGGCTCGCTCCATTGATCAACTCAGTGGCGTTCTCGATCGCAAACCTGAAGCGTGGACCAAGTCGGTCAAACTCTACAAACAACCCGCCCACGAAATGGCAAGTGGGCCGCTCGCCGGTCGGCTCTTTGACACGATTGTGTTGAACTCCGTGGTGCAGTATTTCCCAACGGTCGACTACCTGCTGGAGGTCTTGCAGGCAGCGACCAAGTTGCTGCGGCCCGGCGGGAAGATCTTGCTGGGCGACCTACGAAACTTGCAACTGCAAGAAGCCATGGCGGCAGCCGTCGAGATGCGACGAGCCGACGCCGGTCTCTCACGCCGCGAACTACTGGGGCGTGTTGAATCGCGAATCCGGCACGAAGAAGAGCTGCTCATATCGCCCGAGCTGTTCGCTGTGCTCGGCACTGCCTTGCCGCGATTGTCCCGCCACACGCTGCAGCTAGAAACGGGTGGGGCTGCGAACGAGCTGACCCGCTACCGATACGACGTGGTGCTGCACTTCGATGAACCCGCCGATCAATCAGCGACGAAGCTGGCGGTCATCGATGCGTCGGCCGGCGTGGATGTCATGGAGACGGTTGCAAAGTTCGCAGCAAGCGATCAGTCGGCAGCGGCGATTTGCGATATCGAGAATCCTCGCGTCGCCGCTGATGTGGCCGCATGGCGGCGTCTCCGCGATGCCGCG
>JBCDCL010000283.1:0-4900 GCA_039182175.1 Planctomycetota bacterium | reverse complement strand
TGGCCTTCTTGCGTGACGTAGCCAATGCCCATCGCCGCGAGGCCTGCCTTCAAGGCTGTGTGATTCAGCCGGTGGCGGGCGAAGGAGGCTTCGAGTCCTTCTTCCAAAACGATTCTCAGCGCCTCGTGCAAGGCGTAGGTCATGTTGATTGGGGCCGTATGGTGATAGGCCCGATCGCCACCCCAGTAGTTGGCAATCATCGAAATATCGAGGTACCAACTTCGGCACTTCTCTTTGCGATTGAGGATTTTGTGCACCGCCCGGTCGCTAAAGGAGACGGGCCCCAAACCGGGAGGACAACTCAGGCACTTCTGGGTGCCCGAGTAGATGCCATCGATCTCCCAAGCGTCGACTTCCACCGGCACGCCGGCCAGGGCCGTCACGGTGTCGACCATCAGCATGGCGCCGGCATCGTGCACGATCTTGCCAAGCCCTTCGATCGGCTGGTGGGCGCCGGTTGACGTCTCGGCCATGACGATGCCTACCATCGCCGGCTTGATGCGTTCGATGGCTTCGGCAATCTCATCGTGCGTAAAGACTTCGCCCCACGGCCGCTCGATGGTGTGAACCTCGCCGCCGGCGCGTTCGGCCATATCTTTCAGCCGGCCGCCGAAAACGCCATTGATGCAAATCAGCACGCGATCACCCGGCTCGACCATGTTGAGCACCAGTGCCTCTTGCCCCGCGGAGCCGGTGCCGCTCATCGCCATGGTCATGGCATTTTCAGTCCGAAAGACCTGCCGCAGCATGGTCTGCATCTCGTCCATTGTTTGCAAATAAAACGGATCGAGATGCCCCACGGTTGGGCGAGCCATCGCGCTCAAGACGCGTGGATGGACATCGCTCGGCCCCGGACCCATGAGCGTACGGACGGGAGGGCATAAGGTTGGTGGCAATTCTGGCATGGTTTGGCTTTCTACGATTTCGGTGCGTGCTCTTTTGCCAAAGCACTTATCTTTTTGAATTGTTCCGTGCCTGCACGGACCGCCCACTCCGTGAGCGCTGCCTCGCAAGTGGTCAACGTCACGCCGCCTGATTCAAGGCGACGGAGGGCTGTTTGGTGGTCGATGGCGTTCCGCGAACCAAGGGCATCGACCGCGGCGTAGACGCGAAACCCCGCCGCCATAAAATCGAATGCTGTTTGCTGGACGCACACGTGAGTCTCCACGCCGCACAGCAACACGCGGTGCAGCCCGTTCGCCTGCCAGTCGCCGGCAATCTCACCCCGCTCGCCGCAGCTAAATGCAAGTTTGCTTTTCGCTTCGGGCAGACGCGAGCGGAGCGACTCGACGGTGGGACCGAGTTTTTCGGGCGCCTGTTCGGTGGCCTCAACGGGCACGCCCAAAATGCCGGCGCCATCAATCAACCTGCGAATATTCCACACCAGCGTAGCGCTGCCCGCTATCGCACGCATGATTTTCTCTTGCACGTCAATCACCAGCAACGCCGTGTCGTGAGCGTTCATTAGCTCCGGACTACGGGGAAGCGAGTTTTCGGACGGCAGATGGCTCATCGTGGTCGCAATTAGGCCAGGCCCGGAGCGGGAAGCGGGGCAAGGTGGGAACTCGATACGTGGCTGCTAGAATAGCGTGAATAGCAGACGCCGACTATCGGCCCGTTGCCGTTCACCTCGCTGAGCCTCGCGTGTCCAAACCCAAGCATCCGCACAAATCCGCGACGAAGCAAATTGACGAGAAGCTATGCGATTGGTCCAAGCGAGACATTCACGACCACTTCGAGCAGCTGCAATCGATCGTCCTGCACCCTCGATTTGTCTGCACGAAATGCGGTCGAGCGGCGGTCGCCAAGAAGTGGCTGTGCAAAGCAAGAGCACTGGATTGAATGGAAACTGACCCTGGCCAGTGGGGCCGCCTCGCGAGAAAATAACCGCTGTCGCCTATCAATCATCACCCCCCGTTGCTGGGAACCGCCGATGCCGCTGCCTAGGATTCGCTCGACCACTATCTTGACCGTCCGCAAGGACGGTGTGGTTGCGATGGGAGGGGACGGCCAAGTCAGTCTGGGCGACACCGTCATGAAGGCCGACGCCCGCAAGGTTCGTTCGCTGGCAGACGGCAAAGTGCTCACGGGCTTCGCTGGTAGTGCGGCCGACGCGTTCGCTCTACTGGAGCGGTTTGACGCAAAACTCAAGGATCATCCCGCCAACATGCCGCGGGCAGCAACCGAGCTTGCGAAGGATTGGCGTACCGACCGGGCACTGCGTCGTCTCGAGGCTCTGATCGCCGTCGTCGATGCAAAGGATACGTTGCTCGTTAGCGGCACGGGCGACGTGATTCAGCCGACGGACGGTATCCTCGGCATTGGCTCCGGGGGCAACTACGCCATCGCGGCCGCCAGAGCTTTGGTTGCTCACACCTCGCTGTCGGCCGAAGAGGTCGTCCGCAAAGCACTCGCGATCGCCGCCGATATTTGCGTTTACTCCAACCAAAATATCGTTGTCGAAACCCTCGACAGCCGCGCGGCGGGCGATTGATCTCCGCAAGTCATCCCAAAGAATCAAAGCCAAGTGCAAAACCTGACACCCGCCGAAATTGTCGCCCAGCTGGATCGCCACATCGTCGGACAGGCCGACGCCAAGCGAGCCGTCGCGATTGCGATCCGTAACCGCTGGCGCCGGCAGCAAATTGACGACGAGCTTCAACGCGAAGTTTCGCCCAAGAACATCCTGATGATCGGTCCGACTGGCGTTGGAAAGACCGAGATCGCCCGCCGACTGGCGACGCTCACCGGGGCGCCGTTCATCAAAGTCGAGGCCTCCAAATATACCGAGGTCGGCTACTACGGGCGTGATGTCGAAAGCATGGTGCGCGAGTTAGTCGAGAATGCTATCGGCCTCGTGCGAGAGAGCGAACTAGCGGCAGTTCAGGAAGAGGCCAAACAGCGGACCGAGGAGCGACTGCTCGAATTGCTCGCTCCGACGCCGACCACCATCGACGTCGGCCCGGGCTCGGAAGACCCTGGCGAGCGGCATCGCCGGACACGCGAGAAGATTAGAGCGATGCTGGCCGGTGGCGAGATGGAAGACCGCGAGGTCGAGGTCGCCATCGAGCAAAAGGCTCAAGCCATGATGCTGCCCGGGATGGGCGGCCCCGGCAGCGACCAGATGGATTTTGATTTCCAGGGGATGCTCGAAAAGATCCTGCCAAAGAATGTCAGCCGGACGTCCATGAAAGTTGCTGACGCCCGGAAGGTTCTGTTTGAGCAAGAGTGTGAGAAGCTTATCAACCAGGAGAAGGTGAACGCCAAAGCAGTCGAGCTTGCTGAGCAGATGGGAATCATCTTTCTCGACGAGATCGACAAGATCGTCGCCAGCGAAGGCGGCAAAGGCGCCGACGTTTCGCGGCAGGGCGTGCAGCGGGACTTGCTGCCGATTGTCGAAGGCACCACGGTGCAAACTCGATATGGCTTCGTCCGCACCGACCACATTTTGTTCGTCGCCGCCGGGGCGTTTCACCGCGTTCGTCCCAGCGATCTGATGCCGGAACTACAAGGCCGGTTTCCGATTCGCGTTGAACTTAACGATCTAACACGTGAAGACTTCGTCCGCATCCTCACCGAGCCGCGGGCGTCGCTCACAAAGCAGTACGCTGCCTTAATGGCGACGGAGGGCGTCACGGTCGACTTCCAGGACGATGCGATCGATGAGCTGGCCCGCTACGCGTTTGACATTAACCAATCGACGCAAAACATTGGCGCCCGACGTCTCTACACGATGATGGAGCGGCTGTTGGAAGAACTCTCTTTTGAGGCGCCAGAGATGCGTGGCGCCAAGGTGCCAATCAATGCTGGCTATGTGCAGCAACGATTTGACGAACTCGCCGCCGACGAAGATTTAAGCCGATTCATCCTGTAGCGATTTTTCCGCTCGCGTTCGCCGTTTCTGCGATCACGCCATCTTGGGCTACACTATTGCAGCGGTCGCAACCGCTTACGCCGATGACCGCCTGAGCCATTAAAACGCAAAATTTACTGCTATGTCGACCGATAACACCGTCATTCGTGCAGAGCACAACTCCAAGTTCTATCTCCGATTTCTGCTGATGGGCATTGGCGTGCTGATCTACGCCTGCTTCTTCATCAAGGACGGCGCGTACAGCTGGCCCCAACAGCATGAGCGGTACGTGGCCTACACGACGCTCGTCGACGAGTTCCGTGGCGGCGAGTGGGAGGAGTACGCCAAGGAGCGTGGCTGGCCAACGGAACCGCCAGAGAAGGATCGGACCGAGGTCGAAATTCAAAACCAGTTCTACTGGGCGGCTGGCCTCGGTGTGGTAGGCGTCTTGCTGCTGCTCAAGGTATTTCTCGCCCGCGGCAATTGGATCGAAGCCGACGGGAATCAGATCACAACAAGTTGGGGGCAAACGGTTCCCTACCACACGGTCACGGAAATCGACAAGAAGAAATGGGCCAACAAGGGCCTTGCCTACATTAGCTACCAGGATGGAGAGCAGTCCAAAACGCTGACGATCGACGATTTCAAATTCAAGCGAGAGCCAACCGATGCGATCCTCTACCAAATGGAGCAGGCTGTCGGCGTCGATAAGATTGTGAACGGCGATCCCGAACCTGATCCCAACGAAGTCGCCAACAGCGATGACGTTTCTACTGACGACGCTTCTACCGACGACGAAGCCGTCGTGGATGTAGCGACCACGCAGCCTGAGAAGTAAAGCTGGAAAAAGGTAAGCCGCGCTCCCCCCGAGCGCGGCTACCTCGGTTTCGGCCGATAGCGGCCGAATCTACAGCGGATGTTGAATTAGTGTGATCGGAAACCTGCGAGAAACGCTACACCAGCCGTCCGCAGGTGGCCACATGTTCCTGCGACTCGCAGTATCTGCGGATCGATCGCGTTGCGGTCGATAAAATCGCCACAGCGGCG
>JBCDCL010000282.1:0-4915 GCA_039182175.1 Planctomycetota bacterium | reverse complement strand
GATCGACTCCCAAGCCGACTGCAAGTCGAGGCCACTCCGCATCACCTGTATGCGTAGGTGGTCTTCTTCGTTGATCATCACGCTAAACTGCTCGGCGCCGTCGATCACCACGGCCCGGGCGCCATCGGTTTCGGCATGCTCGCGGCTGATAAGTTGCCGCTCGACCAAAAATTGACGATCAAGCTCTTCTAGATCCGAGACATCGACATAGAACAATCCTGTCGACAGGCGCCCCGAAGTCTGCAACGAGTGGATCTGGCTGCTGAGAATCCGTTCGACTTCCGACCGGTCGCTTTCCGAAGCACGGGCGATGAAGGGGAATTCCGCCACGTTACGCGCCAGGCGAATCCGGCTGCTGACCACGATGTCCGACTCTGGCCCCACGCCACGCAGCCATTCGCCGCTGTGATGCGCCAGTTTTTCGAAGTCGATGTCCATGGGGGAAGAACTGTTGGCTGTTGGCTATTAGCTGTTGGCTGAAGAGCTGATTGATCTGGTAATGCCGCAATGAACGCTACAAATGAAGGTAGAGCATGTTCGCAAACGTAATAGCTAACAGCCAATAGCTTACAGCTTTTCCAGCTCCGTCACTCCTTCGCTTGCTCGATGTCCTTAATCTGATCTCGTAGTTGCGATGCACGTTCGTAGTCTTCGGTGGCGACCGCGTCTTTCATTTCGCGACGCAGGCGGATGAGTTGCGTCTGCTGCTCGGCATCGGCGCCACCATGCTTGGGCGACTTGCCAACGTGGGTTGCTTCGCCGTGAATGTTGACCAGCAGCGGTTCGAGTTCTTCGGCAAAGTGCTTGTAGTCGTGCGGACAGCCAAGCCGACCTTGTTTGCGGAACTCCAAAAAGCTGATGCCACAAACGGGGCATACCCGTTCGTCTAGCCGAGCAAGATCCTCCGCCGTTTCGCTCACGGCGAACTGACTAAGCAGCCCGCCCATCGCCGGCATCGCCTCGGGATCTTCCTGAGTGACTGGGCTGAGGAAGTCCTTCGCGCAGGTTTCACACAGGTGAACTTCGCTTACGCCATCGACCAAGTCGGTGATGTGGATCGAAGCTGGTTTTTCACACTTTTGGCACTTCATTGGTCGCCGCAGTGGTAGTAGGTACAGCGGGTCGAGGCCATCGACTGAGAGTCTGCTGGACGCTTGTCCGAACCCTCTCGGCAAGGCCAAGGTCTGGCAGTTAGGATTCTAGAGGCGCCCCCTAGGGTGTCAAGGCGGACGCCGCGTCGTAACTTCCCTGCAAGAAACGACCTACGTCAGCCAGTCGCCGTGCGTTGTGACCCCTAACCTGGAGTGCTACAGTCGTGTTCTGGCGAGATTGGCGAGCCGCACACTCGGCTTAGTGGAGTAATCAGCTCGCGGTGAGAAGCTGGATTAATCAGCCGCCAACCACGTTTCCTAATCGACTGCCTGACGATGCCCTGCCTGCCCACTCTTTCCGACTTCGCCCAACAAGCAGCTGGCGCTGACTACGTGCCCGTCTACCGCCGGCTGGTCAGCGATACATTAACGCCCGTCACGGGTTTCCATCATCTCGATAGTGGGTCGGTCGCCTGTTTGTTCGAAAGCGTCATCGGTGGCGAAAAGGTCGGACGCTACAGCTTTGTCGCGAGCGATCCTTATCTGTTGATCGAGGCGTACGAGCGCCGCGTCACGATGACGAAGTACGCTCGCGATGGCGGGTCGGCGACCGAAACCGAGACGATCGAATGCGATAATCCCCTCGAGCTGCTTCGCGAGCGGGTAGCAGCCGTCCGCGTCGCTCATGCGCCTCACTTGCCCCCCCTTTGTAGGGGGCGCCGTGGGCTACGCCGGGTACGACACGGTCCGTTACGTCGAGCACCTCCCGAACGCCCCTGAAGACGACCGCCAGCTCCCCGATTTAGCATTCGCTTTTTTCGACCACATGGTTGTCTTCGACAACGTGCAAAAAACGGTCACCGTCATCGCCCTGGCGAACGTGACGGATGCGGAGGGCGATGCGGAGCTTTGCGAACGTTACCAAGAAGCCTGCGACAGGGTCGATGCGTTGGTCGCCAAACTGACCGACTCCGAGCATCCCTTGGCGCCAACGGACATCGACACCTCAGGCGACGTAGCGCTCGAATACGAATCGAACTTCTCGCAGAAAGAGTTTGAAACCGCGGTCGAGAAATGCGTTGACTACATTCACGCGGGCGATATTTTTCAGGTCGTCCTTAGCCAGCGATTAACCACGCCGCTGGTAGCCGACCCGTTTGAGGTTTATCGCACCTTGCGGGTCGTGAATCCTAGTCCGTTCATGTTCTATCTGCGGACGCCACGCTGCACGCTTGTGGGCAGCTCGCCTGAGATTATGGTCCGCGTCGTCGACGGCAAGGTCACCGTTAGGCCACTGGCAGGCACGCGGCCGCGTGGCAAGGACGACGTCGAAGACCAGGCATTGGGTGAGGAACTGCTTGCCGATCCTAAGGAGCGAGCCGAACATGTCATGTTGGTCGATCTAGGCCGCAACGATGTCGGCCGGGTCGCCCAGTACAACACCGTCGAGTTGTCCGACGTGATGTCGATCGAGCGCTACAGCCACGTGATGCACATTACTTCCAATGTCACCGGTCAACTTACCGAAGACCGCGATGCGTTCGATGCCCTCGCCGCCTGCTTGCCTGCCGGCACGGTGTCGGGTGCGCCGAAGGTGCGGGCGATGGAGATCATTGACGAACTCGAACCGCACCGCCGCGGACCGTACGCCGGCGCCGTGGGCTATATCGACTTTGCCGGCAACATGGATACCTGCATTGCCTTACGCACGCTGGTGGTCGCTGATGGCAAGGCCTATGTCCAAGCCGGCGCCGGCCTGGTTGCCGACAGCAACCCAACCGCCGAGTATCAAGAGACCTTGAACAAAGCACGCGGACTGCTCAAGGCAATTGAAATTACGAATTTGAGAAGTTGAAGTGAGAAGGTAGAAGATAGAGGTAAGCACTCCGTGGCAATGTGCTCCGCCTCTGGTACACCCAAGCGACGCAATTTGTCTCCGCGCAACCACCCACTGCCATCTAGCTTCTTCCTTCTAGTATCCAAATGAATTTCCTCGCCGGTAATTTGTTGGTCGCTTCTCGCAAACTGCGGGATCCGAACTTCATGCGTACGGTTGTGATGCTGTTGGAGCACAATGACGATGGGGCACTTGGCGTGGTGCTTAATCGCCAAGCGGACCGCACCGTCAGCGAAGTGTGGGACGCCATCGACGCGGAGCCGTGCGACAACCACCAAGATATGAACTTGGGCGGGCCGGTGCCGGGGCCGCTGATCGCTTTGCATACGGCAGAAGACCTCGCCGACACGCGTATCTTGCCAGGTTTGTTTATGTCGATGCAGCGAGACAACATCGACCAACTCGTCCGCCAGGAAGAGCATCCATTTCGGCTCTACACGGGCAACTCGGGCTGGGGTGGCGGGCAGCTGGAAGCGGAGCTGAAGCAGGGCGGCTGGCTTACGGCGCCCGCTGATGCCGACGATGTGTTTGCAGACCCTGGCGAGCTGTGGGTCGACGTTACTCGGCGCATTGGCTTGTCGATAGTTTTGCCAGGCGTCGACCCTGAAGAAGTGCCCGACGATCCGACGGTGAACTAACCGTCCGCTCCGCCAGTGGGCCAGAATGCTAGCTGGCGGCACGCGATATTCTGGGGTCGCTCGTTTCTAACGGCCGCGGTATAAACCGCACTCGGCAGTCTCTCTGTCGACGATCGCCCGAAAGGAATTCGGGCCGTACCGCAAGGAAGTGGGGCGTGCGTTATGAGTACCCGGGCGAAGCATAAGCTGGACTGGCTTGCGATTGGCGTTGTCGGCGGCATTCATTTGCTAGCACTCACGGCCGTGAGTTCTTGGCTGTTTAGTTGGACAGGCGTCGTAGTCGCCATTGCCGGCTGCTACGTGTTCGGCACGCTGGGCATCAACCTCGGTTACCACCGGTTGCTATCGCACCGTAGTTTCAAGTGCCCTCTGTGGTTTGAGCATACGCTCGCCGTGCTAGGTGTTTGCTGTTTGGAAAAGACGCCGGGGCAGTTCGTCACCGTCCATCGCGCGCATCATCAACACGAAGACGACGAGCACGATCCGCACTCACCCTTGGTCACGCTGTTTTGGGGCCATGTCGGTTGGGCATTGGTCGAGAACCCCGGCTTCTTCAACACAGCCACCTACGACAAGTACGCACGCGATGTGTTTCGCGATCCGTTCTACATGCGACTAGAACGCAACCTTGGCTGGCTGATGCTCTATGGCGCCCATGCGGCGGCGTTCTACTTGGCGGGCTTCTTCGTTGGCTGGCTGGCGCCCGGCGGCAGTTTTGTCGGCGGCATTCAGTTTGGCTTGAGCCTATTGGTGTGGGGCGTGTTTGTTCGAACCGTCATGGTTTGGCACATCACTTGGAGCGTCAATTCGATCGGCCATGTCTGGGGCTACCAGAACTACAAGACGCGAGGCAATTCGCGTAACAGCCTGCTAATTGGCCTGCTGAGCAATGGCGATGGCTGGCACAACAACCATCACGCCGACCAGAGAGCGGCCGCCCATGGGCACCGGTGGTGGGAAATCGATGTCACCTACACCACCCTTCGCGTACTGCAATTGTTTGGCTTGGCTTGGGATCTGGTTCCCATTGGGGCCGGGTCGGCAAACGTCCCGCTGACGCAGTCCGCCGACGAACCGGCCGCGGAAGAGCGCCGCCGGGCTGCCTGAACCTCGCCGTCAGCGCGCCTGAACCTCGCCGCCCGCCAATCCGTCTTTACACTAGGCGGACTGCTAGCAGGCGTTTCCCGCGAAAACCGCTAAGCGCCTCTCTACGCAACTGCCGAATCTGGTCGTAGCGGTCGGCCCTGCCGGACGCCCTGTGTTTTCTGCCTCCAGCAGCGTCTACAATT
>JBCDCL010000281.1:0-4929 GCA_039182175.1 Planctomycetota bacterium | reverse complement strand
GGCCCAAGAGTGGGCCACCAAGATGTTCAACAAGAAGGACCACAACTTCGAAACCGTCGCCCGCGGGTCTGACACGGTTTACAAGTTCGAAGTCACCAATATCTACAAAGAGGACGTTCACCTTGCGAGCGTCCGTTCGAGCTGCGGTTGCACGACGCCTTCGATCGAAAACAACACGATCAAGACCTACGAAAAGGCGTACATCGTTGCGAAGTTCAATACTCGGACTTTCACCGGCCTGCATAGTGCGACGCTGACGGTAACGATCGATAAGCCCTACCCCGCTCAAGTGCAGTTGCGCGTCCATGGCGACATCCGCGGCGATGTGGTATTCGAGCCCGGATCGATCAACTTTGGCAGTGTTGACCAAGGGACTGTTGCCGAGAAATCGGTTTCAGTGACCTATGCAGGCCGATCTGGTTGGCGAATCAATGATGTCCGCAGCGCTAGCAGTGACCTGGAAGTCGAACTCGCCGAGCGTCCGCGTTACGGCGGCCGGGCAGCGTATAACCTGATCGTCCGGCTGAAGCCAACCGCGCAGCCAGGCTTTCTGAAGGAGCAGCTGGTGCTGGTCACCAGCGATGGCCGCAATCCGCGTATTCCTTTAGATGTCGAAGGCCGCATCGTGCCTGAGATTTCCGTCGCCCCGCTGAACCTCGTGTTTGGCGAAATGCCGGTAGGCGAGACCATCAAAAAGCGGCTGATCGTGCGTGGCAAGAAGCCGTTTCGCGTGACCAATGTCAGCTGCAAAATCGACGGTTTCGACTTCTCGACGGACGATACCGCTAGCGACCGCCATATCATCGACGTGGCATTCACCCCGCCGAGCGGCGAAGGGGCAATGAAGGCGCCAATTCTTATCGAGACCGACCTCGGCGCCAGCTATACCGCCAACTGCACGGCAATCGCCACCCTCAAGCCGGCGCCGCCCGCAGAGCAGCCGGTGATCAGGGAAGACGCCGCTGCCACCGCGTCAACGGACGACCAAAGCAACGGCCAAGCCAGCAGCCAACCAGCGAGCCAGTTAGCCCAAGATCAGTAGCGAATTCGCTTACTCAGGCGATTGCTAGCATCGCGAGCGTGCTCGTCGCTCGGCTTCCCTTTGGCGACTGTGGTCTGCATTGACGCCGGCCGCAGGGCTCGCCATACTCCCGCCGCGCTCGCCGGAATTCCCTGCGCAGAGGGAAACCTCGAGGCGAGTTTCCTACCATCCTAGCGGCTCCCGATGCGTCTCGCTGTTAGCTCAACTTGGCTACCGATCACCCGAATCAGCGGTATCGCTGCGCTATTGCTCTGCCTCGCGACCGGCACAGTCGCAGCGGAAGAGGACATCTTCGAACCACTCCCATCGCCCGTGCCTGAAGAAGTAGGCGAGGAGAACACCGGCGACGAGCCATCGAAGCAGCCAACGACCGCCGGCGATTCCACCAGTGACTATTCTCCAGATGAAGAACTCGCCTTCGAGCAGTTCGACCAATACGACGACCAGTCGGTTTGGAGCGAGGAAACAAGCTTCGGCGGTGGCAAGTCGAAGTGGTGGTCGATGGAGAATTCGCCGCTTGGCCGGCATGCTTGGGTTGTCGATTGGCTAGGACGACGGCACTCGTCGACGCACGGCCGGGCGATTGGACCTGGTCAACCACTGCGTGGCACAAGCTGGCTCAACCGGCCGTACGAAATCGCCGCCGAGTTTGGCGCCTTGGTGATGACCGACCGGCCTTCGCAAGATGTTCGCTCGGGCAACGACCTGTTCGCCGCGATCCACGCCGGCTGGGACTGGGATCACTATTGGGGCGGTCAGGTGCGCGTCGGCTGGTCGACACCAGAGCTCGACAATCCGTCAATCGTGGGCGAAGAGACTTCGGACAATCTGTTTATCTTCGACACCAGCGTCCTGTACTACCCATGGGGCGATTCGCGCACGCGGCCCTACCTGCGGGTAGGCGTCGGGCTGACCGACTTGGAATTCACCAATTCGCAAAACGTGCGGCAGGCAGAGCACCTCTTCACGGTGCCACTGGCCATCGGCATCAAGCATCAAATGCGGCGAACCATGGCATGGCGGGCGGAGTTCGCCAACAACTGGGCAATCGGCGCCAACGAAGCCGACTCGATTAACAATATCACGCTGACATTTGGGCTAGAGGGACGCTTTGGCGGCCGTTCTGCCAGCTATTGGGCCTGGAATCCTCGCGCACGCTCTTGGTAGCCTGGAACGAGAAGGTTCCGCCCGCTTCCGTTGCTTTCCCGTCCGCCCACATGCCCTCGCACTCTGCTGCCCCTCCTCGCGTCGCCGTAATTGGCGCCGGTATCACAGGACTGGCGGCTGCGCACCGACTCGTCGAGATCTCGCCCGAGTTGCAGCTAACGGTCTACGAGTCGAGCGACCGCGCGGGCGGTGTCTTGCAAACGGTCTCACGTGACGGCTTCTTGATCGAACGCTCGGCGGACAACTTCCTGGTGAAGACTCCTTGGGCGATCGACCTCTGCCGTAGGCTGGGAATCGTCGACGACCTGCTGCCCACCGATGAAAAGCGGCGTAAGGCGTTGGTGATTCGCGACGGCAAAGTCGTTCCGGCCCCGGTCGGTTTCGTCTTAATGTCACCGAAGAAACTGGGCTCTGTGCTGGCGTCGCCGGTGTTGAGCTGGCGTGGCAAATTGCGTTTGCTTTGCGAACCATTCATCAGACGCGGAGCCGTTTCGGGTGGCGGTGACGAAAGCGTTGCCTCCTTCGCTCGCCGGCGGCTAGGCAATGAAGTCTTCGATCGCCTCGTCCAACCGCTGCTGGCCGGCATCTACACTGCCGATCCCGACAAGCTAAGCATGGCGGCGACGATGCCGCAGTTTGTCGAGCAAGAAAAGCGCTACGGCTCTCTGTGCCGCGCTGCGTGGAAGGAGCAAGCTGACGAACGCCCCGGTGCCTCCAGGGTGAATTCCGCTGAAGAGAGTGGCGCCCGCTACGGGCTTTTTCTAGCTCCGCGGAACGGCATACAGCAGTTGGTCGATGCCTTGGTCGACCGCCTCCCTTCGGGCAGCCTTCGACTATCGACGCCGGTCGAATCAATCCAACCTGGCGGCGGCGAGTGGTTGGTTCGCAGTTCCGACGGAGAGCAGCGATTCGAGGCCGTACTGATGACCGCTCCGGCTCATTATGCCTCGCGAATGCTGGCAGCAGCGAGCGTTGACCTTTCCGCCGCACTGGGCGAAATCCAGTACGCCGGCTGCTCGATCGTTTGCCTTGCGTTTCATCGCGATCAGATCGGGGCTGATCTACCAGGCTTTGGATTCGTCGTGCCTACGATCGAAAACCGGCAAATCATCGCTGCTAGTTTTTCGAGCCTGAAGTTTCCGGGCCGCGCGCCCGACGACCAGGTCTTGATCCGCGTGTTTGTCGGCGGCGCCTTGCAGCCCAAACTAGCCGAACTGGCCGATGACCAGCTTCGCTCTCTGGCGACGAGCGAGCTGCAAGATTTACTGGCGATCACCGGCGAGCCGTCGCTGTGTGAGATTGCCCGTTGGCCGCGAGGCATGCCGCAGTACCACGTGGGACACCTCGATCGCGTCGAACGGATCGAAGCGCTCGTCAGCCAGCAGCCAGGCCTGGAGATCGCGGGAGCTGCTTATCGAGGCGTTGGCATTCCGCAATGCATTCACGGTGGCGAACAAGCCGCCGAACGACTAATCGAATGGCTTGGTGACCGCGATCTTTCCGACCAAGAAAAAATGCCCGGGGTCGGATGACCCCGGGCACGAGTCTTCAAATGTTACCAGCCATTATCCGCGGCTGTTACCGCTGAGCCGTGCGGGTCACGCTACGCTCGCGATCGGCGGAGGCTTGGACTGTTACGAACTCCAAATCAGCTCGGCTGAGCCGCGTCATCGGGACCGTCGACGTGCGACCGTTAGCCTTCAGCAGACGCACTTTGTCTTGCATGACGACAAGCAACCGACCTTGGCAGGAATAATCGCCCGTGTTGTCGGTCCAGGTGCGAAGCTGCTCGCTATCCAAGCCACCTGGCTGGTTAAGCACTCGTTCGAGGGCGCCAAACAAGTCGTCGAAGTCGTCCTCGGCGGGCTCTTCAGTGCTTTCCTCGGCTGGTTCCTCGGCTTCCTCAGCCGGTGCTTCGTCGAACATGCCGCCGAAGTCATCATCGGCTTCGTCACCAGCCGGCGGATCCTCTTCACCGCCGAAAAGGTCGTCCATTGGTTCGTCGGCGGGTGCGGGATCGCCACCAAAGAGATCGTCCTCGGCAGGCTCGTCTGCCGGCTCTTCAGCCTCGCCGCCGAACAAATCGTCCATCGGCTCATCGGCCGGTTCTGCCTCGCCGCCAAATAGGTCATCGTCTGCAGGCTCTTCTGCCGGCTGATCGGCTTCTCCACCGAATAGATCATCCATCGGCTCCTCGGCAGGAGCTTCAGGTTCTTCGCCAAACATGTCGTCCATGTTTTGTTCGGCTGCCGGCTCCTCCATGGGCGGTGCGGGCTCTTCGGCGACTGGTTCTTCCATAGCCGGCTCTTCGGCGAACAGATCGTCGTCGGCCATCTCCGGCATCGCGGGCGATTCTTCCATGGGCGGATTCTCCGCGGGTATCTCAAAGCCGCCGAACGAGTCGTCAACCGGCGTTGGCTCTGGAGCAGGCTCCGCTGGCATCGCAGGTTCAATCACCGCGGGCGCCGGCGGCAGTTCCGCCGGTTCTTCGGCGACGGCAGGTTCTACGTCTCGCGAGCCAGAACCCTCCATCATGGGCGGCGCCGGCGTCGGGACTTCGGGCAAGGCTTCGGTCGGCATCGCCGGCGAATGCTCGTGCACGTGATCTTCGTGGATCATGACTGGGCTTGAATCACAACTGTCGCAGCCACTGCTGCAATCGCTATCGCAAGGCGTCGGGCACGTGATCACCGGGCAGGGTGCGGGGCAGCAGACTGGCT
>JBCDCL010000280.1:0-4945 GCA_039182175.1 Planctomycetota bacterium | reverse complement strand
GTCATCGAAGACTCTGCAGCAGGCTTGGGCAACCGTTGCCCGACGGGTTCATCTGCAGATTCTATCTACTTGCAATCTAATTGCAAGTAGCCACGGACACGCTAGAGTCCACGCCCAAATTCAACGCCCGCTTAGACGCCGACGCAGGCTTCGCACCGGCCGCGGAGCAGCACCTCGGTAATTTGCCCTAGCGCTTTGCGGCGAGGGCCGCGCTCGGGCGTTAGCTTGAAGGAGAAGCCTTCCAAGCAGGTCAGTTTGCCGCAGTCCGTGCACATGAAATGGGCGTGCTCGGGCGCCCCTGCTGCGTCCGACCCCGCCAGCTCGAATCGCCGAACGAGGTCTCCCAAATCAAGCCGGGCGACGAGACCCGCGTCGGCGAGTTCGTTCAGACACCGAAACAGGGTTGATTGGTCGAACCCATTTTTCTCGAGCGAACCCACCACGTCGGCATGGCTGAGCGGCTTGCCCACCTCGTCCAGCAGGCGAATGACAGCGACCCTCGCCGCCGTGGCCCGCAGGCCCGCCTCACGCAGAGTCTGCTTCGCCCAAGCGGCGTCTTTTTCGATTGAATTGGCCATAACTCAGCTGCCTGGACTCGAATGCGGGGCGTCGCCGCGAACTGCAAAGACTTTGCATGTGCAATCAGCATGACCGGCGATGACCACGCGTACAAGACCCGGCGGTTGGCAACGTCGTCTCTATGCGGGGATGCGACTCTTCTCGATTCCGTAACCCCAGCGGAACGCATGCGCTAACGACGTAATCGGGTCCGATAGCTAGCTCCGATTCAACAGCCTCAAACGAGCGCTTCATGGACAACGCGGGCCGGCTCCACGCCCGTAAGGCGTTGCTCGAGCCCTTGGTACAAATAGCTGAAGCGTCGGTAGTCGATTCCCAGGCAGTGGAGGATCGTCGCGTTCAGGTCGCGCACCTCAACCGCGTCCTCGGCGATATTGTAGCCGTACTCGTCGGTTTTGCCGTACTCGACGCCTGACTTAATGCCGCCGCCGGCCATCCACATGCTGAAGCAGCGTCCGTGATGATCGCGGCCGGCGCCAAGATCGCCCTGGCTGTAGGCGGTGCGGCCAAACTCGCCACACCATACGACGAGCGTCTCGTCCAAGAGCCCACGCTCTTTCAGGTCGGTAACGAGGGCTGCGGAAGCCTGGTCGGTGTCGCGGCATTGGGCACGCAGGTTTGTGTCGAGCTTCTTGTGTTGGTCCCAACCGCGATGGAAAAGTTGCACGCAACGCACGCCGCGCTCACACAGCCGCCGAGCTAGTAGGCAGTTGGCCGCATAGGTGCCCGGCCGCCGTGAGTCTTCGCCGTAGCGCTTGTAGACGTTGTCTGGCTCGTCGGTCAAATCGACGAGTTCCGGGACCGATGCCTGCATGCGAAATGCCATCTCGTGTTGGGCGATCCAGGTGTCGATTTCGGCATCGTGCGTTTCCGCTTTGCGTAGCCCGTTGAGGGCAGCCAGATCGTCAAGCATCCGCCGCCGAGTTGCTCGATCGATCCCGGGCGTGTCTTCGAGGTGAAGAACCGGATTGCCGCCCGTCCGGAGACGGACGCCTTGGTGCTTCGACGGCAGGTAGCCGCTGCCCCACAGCCGGCTAAAGATCGGCTGCCCCGGGTTTTTGCCAGTGCCCTGTGAGATCAGCACGAGGAAGGCCGGCAGGTCGGCGTTCTCCGATCCCAGGCCGTAGCTTAGCCACGCTCCGAGGCTCGCAGCGCCGTTCTGCTGCGTGCCGGTCGTCAGAAAGGTGATGCCGGGGTCGTGATTAATCGCGTCGGTTCGCAACGACTTGATCACGCACAGGTCGTCGACAATCGCCCCCGTGTGTGGCAACAAGTCGCTCACCCAGCGTCCCGATTCGCCCCGTTGCCGGAATTTCTCGATCGGCTGGCAGGTGCGAAAACGAGCTTGACCAGACGTCATGCCGGTAAGTCGCTGCGTTCCCATAACCGAATCAGGCAGATCATCGCCATGCTCAGCGAAGAGCCTTGGCTTGTAGTCCCACAAGTCGATGTGCGACGGGCCGCCGGCCTGGCAGAGGTAGATAATTCGCTTTGCTTTTGGGGCGAAGTGAGGCAAAGCAGACGAAGCAGCCGATGCGGTTGCTTCCCTAGGCGCCAAGCCCAGCGAAGCGAGCGCGGCGGCGCCCATCCCCCCCGGCAAGAGACGCAACAGGTCACGCAGCGTTGGCGCCGAGGTCAAATGGTGCTTCGGGAATACAGGCTTGGGCGTATTCATGGGCGGCTGTTGAACTCGTGCAGGTTGATGATGGTGCTCGCCACGAGGGTCCAGGCGGCCGCGTCGGACGAACCGGACGAATTGATTGATGCGAGCTGCGCGGCGGCTCGTGCGTTGGTCTCGAAGTGCTGTCGGTTCAAATCGAGCTGGTCAAGCAGACGCTTGCTCTCGTGCTCGTCGGGCATTCGACCTAGTGCGAGCCGGAACATCCTCTCGAGAGGCGCCTCGTCCGTGCCACGCATCGAGCGGTCAGCGAGGGCTCTCGCCGCGGCGACAAACTGCGGCTCGTTCCACAGCGTCAGTGCCTGCAGCGGAGTAGTCGTCATACCCCGCCGGGTCTGACATGTCTCTCGCGTCGGCGCGTCGAAGGTGGCGAGCGTCGGCGGCGGCGAGGTACGCTTCCAGTAAAGGTTGAGGCTCCGCCGGTAGCGTCGGGTGTCTCGCGAAGGATGATATGACTGTGCAGTGAAGTATTCGGTTGGATGGCCGTAATGGCTGACCTCTCGCCAGAGTCCCTCGGGTTGTGGCGGCAAGACAGGTGGGCCGCCGACCGCCCGGTGCAACAGCCCCGACACGGCGAGCGCGTTATCGCGAACGAACTCCGCTGGCAGCCGTCGGCAAGACGACCGCGACAATAGACGGTTCTCTTGATCGGCAGACAGCATGGCCGGCGTCGCCACAGCCGACTGCCGGTAGGTGTCGCTGGTGACCATCTTCTTTAGCAGTCTTCGGACGTCCCAGCCGCTCTCGACAAAATCGATCGCCAGCCAATCGAGCAACTCAGGATGCGTCGGCAACTCTGCACGGACGCCGAAGTCCTCGCTCGTTTCGACAAGCCCGCGACCAAAGATGAGTTGCCAAAAGCGGTTTACAGCGACGCGTGACGTCAGCGGGTGATCCGGCCGCGTCAGCCACCGAGCCAGGCCGAGCCGGTCTTCTACCTTTGCCTCCGGCCCGAGGCCGGTCGGCACACCGGGAGTCACCTTATCCGCCGGTTGATCGTATTGGCCGCGGGTCAACAATCGCGTCGTCCGCGTCGGGTCGTGGTCCATGACCATCGTTGAGACCAGCCCGTCGTCGAACTGCTTGCGTTCGGCGGCCTCCTCTGCGGCGACGCTGTTTAGATGGTCACGCATTGCCTTACTGCGCTCGGCGAACGCGTTGTTGATCAGTTCCCAATCAGCATCGGTGCGTTTCGAACGCAGCGTACTGATCGCCGCCAGCAGTCTTTCATCGTCGCTTCCTGGGTCGGCCTCCCAAGCATCCCGCGCAGCGGCGATCTCTGAAGGCGGCTCGCGACGCGCGCGAGCAAGGTCTGCCAGCCGTGCTTCGAGGCCCTCACGCCAGGACTGCTGCAGCGGCGGCTCGACAAAGAGCGTTGGCTCGGTATTGCCGTTCGTGGCGCCGTGCCCCGGCTCCGTTGTGGTGTCAAAGAGAGCGTAGAATCGATAATAGTCGCGCTGCGAGATCGGGTCGTACTTGTGGTCGTGGCACTGGGCGCACTTCATCGTTATGCCCATAAACGCCGTCGCCGCAGCGTCGACCTTGTCGGCAATCGAGATGACGCGGTACTCCTCGGGCAGCGCCCCGCCTTCGTGCGTGTTCATACCGCAGCGAAGAAAACCGGTCGCAAGCTTCTCCTGCGGCCCGGCGTTTGGCAGCAGATCGCCGGCGAGTTGTCGCGTGATAAACTCGTCGTACGGCAAGTTGTCGGCGAACGCTTTGATTACCCAGTCACGCCACACCCACATGAAGCGGCCATCATCGATCGAGAAACCGTTGGTGTCCGCATATCGGGCGGTGTCGAGCCAGTCCGACGCAAGCCGTTCGGCAGTTGCGGGATCGGCGAGCAATCGATCTACGAAGCGTTCGTAGGCATCGGGCGCCGGGTCACGGACGAAGGCGTCCACCTCCGCCGGCGTCGGCGGAAGTCCTCGCAGATCGAGCGACAGCCGTCGGGCGAGCGTCCGCCTGTCGGCCGCTATGCTCAGTTCGAGGCCTACCTCGCCGAGTCGCTCGCGAACAAACCGGTCGATCGATGGTTCACTTTTCGGTTGTGCAGGCTGCGTGAACGCCCAGTGTGCTTCGTACTCAGCTCCACCTTCGATCCATCGACGTAACGCGGCGATCTCTTCTGCCGACACAGAGTGCCCCGACTCGGGAGGGGGCATTCGCACATACTCGTCGGTCTCTTCGACGCGGAGGATCAGTTCGCTCTCGTCGGCTGAACCAGGCACAATCGCGGCGTAGCCACCGAGGTCGGCGGTAGCGCCGTCAAACGTATCGAGCCGCAGGTCGGCTTGGCGCCCTTCCTCGTCGGTTCCATGGCACGCAAAGCAGTTCTTCGCCAGGATCGGGCGGATGACCGAGGTGTACTCGCCACCCGAGACCACCGACACCGCGAGGCTCACCGCGGGGACAAGGCAATAGATCAAGAGTCGGTCGAAACGCATCGCGGCCTCACTCGGTCTTTGGTGAACACCCTCCCTACTGTAACGAGCAGCGAAGCGACAGGCGTGCAAAACAGGCCTTGCTTTGCGACAAACACGCAAGCCAAGAGAAAGCCCATGAAGCGTATATTTAACGAGATTCGCTGCTCGATCGTCGCCGGAACTCGCCTGGAGAAATACCAATCCCCCCTTGAAATGCGACACGCATCCGCTCCGGGGTGGGGAAACCGGCCATGTAGGC
>JBCDCL010000279.1:0-4952 GCA_039182175.1 Planctomycetota bacterium | reverse complement strand
GCCGATCGCCACCGGTCGGCAACGTCGGCCACGATCTCGGCGACAAGTTCTTGGTCGTCTGGCGACGATGCCGACAACTCACTTCCGGCTTCGACCTCACCCGTTTGCGGATCGAACTCTAGCTCTTCAGCAACGTAATCGACCAACGCTCGCTCAGCCTGACCACGAATCGCCAGGTACTTCACGTACTGCACCAATGCGTCACGCTCCTGCTGGGCGAGTAGTGCAAAGGAAGGCATCGCGGTGCCTGCGACGCCACGCTCCAGAACGCCGTGCAGGTCGGCATCGGTTGGCGGGGCGCCCCGCTGGGTCGACTTGTACTTAAACACGCCACGGCGGTAATCACGCGGATACGGGTGCTGGTACAACGCCGTCGGGCCGCGCCCGTCTCCCGTCACGCCATGGCACCGGGCACAATGCCGGCGATAGAGACCGTGCGTCACGCCCTCGGTATGGCTAATCACTTCTCCCGCCGCCAGCTCGAGCAACTGTGCATCGAACATGTCATCCAGCGATGCTGGGATGCGTGGTTCGTCTGGCGTACCGAATTGATCAGCGAGCAACTCTTCGCACGCTGTACGGTGTGCCGGCACGATTCGATTGCTCGCCAGCAGAAGCTCGTCGGCCGCAAACTGCGACGATGTGTCGCACCCCAAAACAGCCGCCAAGAGCCCTGCAAACACGCAGCAAGGCACAATCTGGCGGTAAACCGTTGGCATCGACGCAATCAAATCGCGAGGAAATGAGTAAAAAGCGGGATGTAGAGTCCCGCCATCATAGTTTAGCGAGACTTGCCGCAATGAGCACTGCAGGGCGACCGCAGGTGGAGGCCTGAGTCACTCTGTCCCGGGTCACGCTCCCACGGATTGCTGTGCCGCCGGTCACTCTGCCAACTGGCCGGCCGGGATGCGGATCGTGCCCAAGTCGAGCTGCCCGCCTGCCGAGATCGTTAGCCGCACACGCCCGCGCCGGTCGGTCGCCAACGGTTCGGCTGACACCGGACCGAATGCAACGTCTTTGAGATAACCCGACTCGTGCCAGAACTGAAACTGGTGTTCCCCGGCGGGCAGGTTCTGAATTTCGAACAAGCCATCTTCGCCCGTCACCGCCATGTAGGGATCGTCTCGCACCAGCACGTAGCCACGCATAAACGGATGAATGTTGCACGAGACGGGCAGCGGCTTCGATTCGGCAGCGTTGAACGCCGTTGTAAACTCCTGGTCTGCAGGAATGACGCTGTTCACCGCGTCGTTCTTGATGAGATCGAACTTGGTGTTGTGGGCCGTAGGGTCGGCATTCTTTACCACCAGCGGCTGGCCTGTTCGTAGCAGCGTAATGCGTGGCTCGAATCGGCAGCCGCGGTTGGTAATCGCTAGCGGCTCTTCGGCCGACGTCGCGTAGTCGGGATGCACCGCCACCGACTCGCCACGCCTGACACGCAGGTAGACCACCACATTGGCAAGGCCGCCCGCTTCGCCGACCACCACCGACTCGTTCACCGGCTGGGCGTGCTCGCAAAAGGCATCCTTCTCAGGCACGATCGGCGCCAGCTTCGGCAAACTGCCGTCTACGACGAATCGCCCCCGCAGCGTGCCCCAATCGGCAACGGCAGGCGAAGCAACGACGAAGCAAGAGACGATGGCCGCGATCTTCTGGATCCTTTTCATACGGGTATTCTATCAGGGCCACTCACTGCGTCATGGGGAACCGCCAAGACGCCAAGAGGAAACATTACAACGGATTCACAGCGATGTCGCACGTCAGGTAATTCTACGGACGCTGCACAAAGGGTAGGCAGTCTTGTACCGGGCCCGAGCTTTATTCAGTGGTTGTCTTCGCGTCTTGGCGTCTTGGCGGTTCTCCTCCCACGCTTCCCAACCGCCGGACGCCAGCCGTAGAATTGAGCCCATCGTCGCGGTCCTTGGAAATCGAAGCGAGCAGCGAAATGAAGGTCTTGGTAGTTGGTAGCGGCGGTCGCGAGCATGCCCTGGCGTGGAAGATCGGCCAGAGCCCGCGAGTCGACACGGTGTTCGTTGCCCCCGGCAACGCTGGCACGGGCGTCGAGGCCGACTTTGCCTGCGAGAACGTCGACATCCCCGCAACCGACATCGCACGTGTGGTGACGTTCGCCAAAGACAATGCCATCGACCTGACCGTCGTCGGCCCCGAGGCGCCGTTAACTGCCGGCATGGTCGACGCCCTGCAAGAAGCAGGCCTGCGAGCCTTCGGCCCTTCGAAAGCAGCGGCCGAACTCGAAGGGAGCAAGGTCTTCTGCAAAGACTTGCTTCGCCATGCCGACGTTCCCTCGGCCGAGTACCGCACGTTCCGCGATGCTGAGTCAGCCAAGACCTATCTCAACGATCGCGAAGACGTCCCGATCGTCGTTAAAGCCGATGGCCTTGCCGCGGGTAAAGGGGTCATTGTCTGCGACAATCGCGAGCAGGCGCTCGACGCCGTCGAGCGGATCGCGGGCCAGCGAGAGTTTGGCGACGCCGGCGCCCAATTGGTGATCGAAGAACGCCTCGCCGGCCAAGAAGCAAGCGTGCTGGCGATTACCGACGGGCGGACGATCCTCACGCTACCGGCCGCGCAAGATCACAAGCCGGCTGGCGATGGCGACACTGGCCCTAACACGGGTGGCATGGGCGCCTACTGCCCGGCGCCACTGGTCACGCCGGAACTGGTTGCCGAGATCGAAGAGACGGTGCTCGTCCCTACGGTGCACCATATGAAGCGCTCCCGCCGCCCCTTCCGCGGCGTGCTGTATGCCGGGCTGATGATGACGAAGAAACAGCCCAAGGTACTGGAGTACAACGTGCGGTTTGGCGATCCCGAGTGCCAGCCCCTGTTGATGCGGCTCAAGACCGACTTGGTCGATGTGCTCGAAGCAACGGTCGACGGCCGGCTTGAAGAGATCGGCTCGCTAGAGTGGGACCCACGGCCAGCGGTCTGCGTGGTGATGGCCAGCGAAGGCTACCCCGGCATCTACGAGAAGGGCTTCCCCATTCGCGGCTTAGACGATGCCGCAAAGCTGCCCGACACCAAAGTCTTCCACGCTGGCACGGCGTCCATTGATGGGGCGATCGTCAACACCGGCGGCCGAGTGCTCGGCGTCACCGCCCTGGGCGACACCATCGCCAAAGCCAAACTCGCCGCCTACACGGCCGTCAAATGCATCCGCTGGCAAGGCGCTTGGTGCCGAAAAGACATCTCCGACAAAGCCCTGAGCCTTGGATCCTGACCTGATTACTGGCGACGCTTAGGTAGGGAGATGGGGGAGATGATTTGGAGATGAGGGGGATGGCGTTTCTTGGGTGTATCTCTGTTTGCTAGTTAATGCGGTATGAGATTGACTGCTGAGTCACATTCGCCTGGCGGACCTGCTTCGCGAGAGGAAAAAGAGGGGAGACGTTGTAAGATCCGCGTCGCGCTCGATCTCGTTGCTTCGACAACACTTTCCAGTCTTTCAGCTTGCGAAGTTAGCCCCGCCAAAAGACCATCCCCCTATCTCCAAATCATCCCCCCATCTCCCTACAGAAAATCTCCCGTAAAGGACCGCTAGCCAAGAATGTCGCGTCGGCGGGATAGGTAGTCCCACACCACGTAGCGGTCCAAGTCGCGGCCGGCGGTGAAGAAGACTCGGCCTTGGGTCGATTCTGCCAGCCGGTAGGCGAAGCGGACATCCTCTTCCGTTTGCGACCAGCTTGGCAACAAGAAGAGGTTGATGGTGATCCCCTCGCGTTGGCAGAGCAGCCCTTCGCGAAGCGTGGCGGACTCGGTCTGTGGGTCGGGCGGATAGAGCAAGTACAGCATCTCGCCTTCAAAGTGCGCGGTTGGCAAGCCATCGGTAATCAAGACGATCTGCCGGTTGGGCGTATCTTGCACCGACAACTGCTTGCGAGCCAGCGACAACCCGTGCTGGATGTTGGTGAAGTGGGGCGGCACTTGGTGCTCGCTCACCTCGTCACTGCTCATGTCTGCTTTGAGCCGCACCACCGGATTGGTGATGGTCACCGGCTTAGGCATCAGGTTAACCACCTTGCCCGGGTCGACTGGCTTGGCGAACGAATAACATTCAACAAAGCTGAGAAAGTCTCCCGGATACTCCGATCGCAACAGCCCCTGCAGAGCCAGTGCCATCCGCTTGACGTTCATGTACTGCCCGTCGTAGCGCATCGACCCACTCATATCCATCACGACCGCCGTCGCCGCCTTCGGCGTATTGCGCGTCTTGTGGATCACGATATCGTCGCTGTGCAGCCTGAAGGACGAATTTGCTTCGTCATTCGTCATTCGTGCTTCGTCATTTTCCCTTTCGCTTGCATCACGAATCAACGCATTGGTAAACGTACCAACGATGTCCATATTCGCGATCGAATCGCCAAACTCAAACGGCTTGGTCGCCTGCGTTTCGACGGCGCCTTCGCCCACGATATTGCCCTCGTGCCGACCAGTGCGAGAAGCTTCCATGTCGGCGAACAACCGCTCTAGCAACTTGCCCTGGAAGACGCGGTACGCTTGCGGCGTTAGCTGGAACATGCCACCCGATTGATGCAAGCCTTGCTGCTCGGCTGCTTCGCGAAGGTAGTCTTGCACCTGTTGCTGCAAGGCAGAAAGCTGCTCGACATCGCCCGGCTCGGCGAACTCCTGCAACATCTCCATGTCGATGACGCCAATCTGAGCCGTCTCGGCCGCTTCCTCCAGTTGCCGCAGCAGCTCGTCGATTTTCTCGAGTTCCTCCTTGATCTCGAGCGCCTGCGGCACGGTCATCGTCTCGCGGCCGGTAAACTCGTACTTGGCCGCTAACTCTTCGACCTGGTATTTATCGCCAAGCCGTTCAATCAAGCTGACGAGCGATCGGGCAAAGGGCGAATTGTCGTCGCCCGTGGCGTACCACAATCGTTCAAGGTCGCGAATCTGCTCTTGCTTGGTCGCCGCCTCGAATCGCTTGC
>JBCDCL010000278.1:0-4953 GCA_039182175.1 Planctomycetota bacterium | reverse complement strand
ACGTGGCGGTGTCGGAGCAAGTTGGCATCGGAGCCGGCAGCTACTTTCATCCGTACACCCGGGTCGATCCCAAACTTCCGGCCCTGCCAACGTCCACCGGAGGCAAATCGCCCGCCAACGGCGCCGAGTACTTGGTCGACCGCGTGAATGCCGAAGCGGTCGACTTTCTGCAGAAACCTCGCGAGCAGCCCTTCTTTCTCTACGTCAGCCATTACGCGGTTCGCACGTCGCTATTGGGCAAACCCGATCTTGTTGATCAGTTCGGGCAGAAGCCAGAAGCTGGCGACGGGCAATACGCTTCGCGAAATAACCCCCATCTGGCGGCGATGCTGAAGACGGTCGACGACGGCGTTGGCCAGATCATGCAGGCACTCGAAGAGCAAGGCGTGGCAGACAACACGATCGTCATCGTCACCAGCGACAATGGCGGCGACCGGCGTTTCACCAGCAACGGCCGGTTGCGAGGTGGCAAGAGCCAACTCTACGAAGGGGGCATCCGCGTCCCGCTCGTCGTCCGATGGCCAGCGAAGGTCGAGGCAGGGGCAGTCTGCACAACCTACACAATCAGCACCGACTTTTACGCCACGATGGTCGACCTGCTGCAGCCAGTTCTGAAGAACGATTCCCCTCCGCAAATCATCGATGGCGTCTCGATTGCTCCTCTGCTCGAAGGCGGAGACCTCGCCGAGCGGCCGATTGCTTGGTACTATCCGCGAGACAAACCACACTTCCTAGGCGGCCGGCCGTGCGACGCCATTCGTCTGGGCAATTGGAAGCTGCTAGAGTTTTTCGACGACGGTCATCGCGAACTCTATAACCTCTCGGAAGACCCTAACGAGCATAACGACTTGTCTGCCGTGAAGACCGGTAAAGTGGATCGACTTGCGGAGTCGCTCGCTGCGTGGCGCGAAGACATGACGGGCGATCCCGATGGCAATCGCTGAGCCGCACTTTGGGCGCTCGTGCGAGACGCTGCACGCTTTCTCGTTTGCTGGGCATGGCGTCAAAAGGGGACGCCGGATAGGTTAAAGGCTGAACCGCCATCTATCGCTCGGCCGCCCCCGCATCGTTATGTTCGCTACCCTGCTTCGCCGCCTGGTCAATCGTTTCTGGTGGCTGCTGTTGATCGGCTGGGTCGTGTTGGCAGGCGTTCTCCATCTGGTGGCGCCAGCGTGGGAGTCAGTCGCGCTGGATGGCGACCTCGACTACTTGCCCTACGAATCACCCAGCCTGGTCGCCAACCGACTGCTTCGCGAAGCTTTTCCCGACGCGCGGACCAAGAGTCAGGCTGTGCTTATCTTCGCTCGGTCTGACGAGCGGCTGACCGTAGAAGATCGCCAATTCGCGCTCGATATGGCTCGCAAGATCGAGCAGATGGGCCCGCCCGATATGCCCAAGCTGGCGGTAGAGGCTGAACCTACGGCGTCAGAAGAGGCAGGCGATAGCGAGGGCAAGTCGCCAAGCGGTGGCGAAGGCGACGGCGAGCTAAAGCCCTTACCACTCGTCGACGTCTGGCACGCCAAGACCGATGTCGTCTCGCGAATGCTCGACACGGCAGACGGCAAGGCGGAACTCGTCGTCGCCCGGATGACCAACGGGCTGATGGCGTTCGACAATATCCAGGTCCGCGACCGATTGCTGGAACTGATCGCTGAAGCCAAGCCTGATAAACCAGAAGGACTGGAAGTTGGTCTGACCGGATCGACCATCATCGGCGGCGACGTCCGCTCGGCGGTGCTCGACAGTTTGGAGTCGACCCACAACACGACCATCATTCTTGTGCTGGCCTGCTTGATCGTCATCTACCGGGCGCCGCTGCTGGTGCTCGTGCCTTTGGCGACCATCGGCGTTTCGATGTCGGTTGCGTACGACGTGGTCGCACTGCTGGCAGACAACTTCGGCCCGGGCGACTTCTGGTGGTCGAACATGCGTGTGTTCACGACGACCAAGATCTTCGTCGTGGTGATCTTGTTTGGCGCCGGCACCGACTACTGCTTGTTCTTGATCGCTCGTTACAAGGAAGAACTCCAAGCCGGTGTGGCGCCAACCGAGGCGGCAGGCAGCGCGCTTTCGCAAGTTGGCGACGCCTTGGCAGGCAGCGCATTAACGACCATTCTCGGCCTCGCGACGATGATCTTTGCTCAGTATGGCAAGTTCTCGTCCAGCGGGCCGATCATCGCTGTCTGCTTGTCGGTTGCCCTCTTTGCCTGCGTCACCTTCGCTCCGGCACTGCTGCGTGCGATTGGCCCGCGAGTGTTTTGGCCCTTCGTATCTCGCGCGACAAAACCCGACGTGCAAGAAGGCGGCTCGCCACTCTGGGTGCTGTTGAGCCGGCTTGTGCAGCGACGCCCGATCGTCATCCTCTGCGTGTCGGCGATTCTCGCAGCGCCGCTGGTGGTGGCCGGCATTGATGTTGGCGTGACGCACGATTTGCTCGGCGAGTTGCCGCAAGACAGCGTCTCGGTGCGTGGCGCCGAACTCATCAAACAGCACTTTGGCGAGGGCTGGGTGGCGCCCGTTACGGTCATCGCGAAGCAAAACGAAGGAGACCTGCACGAGCCACGGAGCGAGTTCAAAATCGCCCGGCTCCACGATGTGCTCTATCAACTGGAACCGGTGGCCGATGTCCGCAGCTTCTACCTACCAACGGGTGGCGACCCGAACGACAGAAAGCAACGCGGCTCGATCTTCAACCTCGTTGCCCGAGCGGCGGAGGGGAGCCCGCTCGCAAAAGACACCTTCATTTCCGCCGCCCCTGACCATGATGGCCAAGTGACGCAGCTCAGCGTCGTGCTTACGACAGACCCCTTCGCCAAAGCGTCACGCACGGTGATCCCTGAGATTCGCCAGGCGCTTCAGGAGTATTCCCAGCAGAAAGAAGTCGGCCGCGAAGGCAACAAGCGGCCCAATCCGTGGTACGGCGCCCGCTTCGAGCTGGCCGGCGTCACGCCTGGCATGCACGACTTGGAAGAGGTGACCGACTCCGACCGCGTGCGGATTCAGGTGCTCACCGTTGCCGCAGTGTTTGGTGTGCTGATCGTTATTCTCCGCCGCCCGGGCGTTTGTGCCTACCTGCTTCTCACGGTGCTCTTGAGCTACTGGGCGACCATTGGCATTACTGAACTCTTTTTCGGCTGGTTTTACGGCGACACCTACCAGGGCCTCGATTGGAAGGCGCCAATCTTTTTGTTCGTCATCCTGATCGCTGTGGGCCAGGACTACAACATTTACCTAACGACTCGTGTGCTGGAGGAACAAGCCGTCCTCGGTCGGCGGCGAGGACTTCACCGTGCGCTGGTCGCCACGGGCGGCATCATCACCAGTTGCGGTGTGATCATGGCCGGCACGTTTATCTCGATGGCCACCGGCTCGCTGCGCGGCATGGTCGAACTTGGCTTCGCCCTCGCCTTGGGCGTGTTGCTCGATACGTTCTTCGTCCGCACGATTGTCGTGCCGTGTTACTTTGCGATCGAAGCCCGTCTGCGGAGCGACTCGGGCAAACCGCCCGAAGCAGCCAGCTCTTCAGAAGCGACAGCCTGACGTGCGATCGCGACAGCACGTCTAACGGCCGAGCAGTTCGCTCCACCGGCTCATGCCATCAACCCGTTCGACGCCGGGCAGCTTGCCCAACTGACGCCGCAAGCCGTAAGTAACGTCCGTCCGCCGCAAGTCGATGTGCTTGACGTTCACCAAGCGAGAGATCTTAATCGCCGCTGCGTCCGTTAGAGCGGTGTCAGCAAGCAGTAGCGTTTCCAAGTACTGCAGCCCTTCGGAGTTCTCCATGATTTGATCGAACTCGGCATCGCCGACGGGCAAGCCCGACAGATCGATCTTCACCAGCCGGTCTGCGAGCTGAGCGAAATCCTGACCCACGGTATCTTCCAGCCAATCGAGTTCCTGTACGGAAACCGTACCGCCAAGCTGCTCGACAATCTCAACCACTTCCCGCTGCGCGACGTACATTGGCAGTTGGGCGCCAAGCCACGGCAGGCGTTTGCCATTGCGTTGGGCAAAGACGACCGCTTCATCAAACGCCTCCTGCACTTCTCGAAAGTCGCTGGCCTCCCCTTTGTGGTCAGGATGGCTTTCGCGTGCCCGTGCGTAGAACGCTTGCTTCACGTCGTCGACGGTTACCGGCAACGACAGACCAAGCCGCTTGAGAAAGCTTTTATCCCGCCGGCTGCGTCGCACCGTCTCTGCATTGCGTTCAATTGCAGCATCAAGAGCGTCGGCTGCTGAAGGGCGGTCTGGGTTATCGCTCATCGGTTTCTCATTGGTCGAAGACGCGCGGCGGAGTCTCTCACAGTGTAACGCCACGCGCGGCGGCAAACAAAACTTGTGGTCCCCGAAGACGACTTTTGTCAAAAGTGACAGCCGTACCGATTGTGCGGGGCGGGGTACGGAAAGGCGACGCAGGGATGTTCCATTATCGCGCCTACACAGCCAACCGGTTGACCTAGTCTTTCGGCGTCGACCGGCAGCCGTGCCCGTCACCTTATTACGCTGCCCCGGCATCCTTCTGCTAGGAATTTACCATGGCGAAAGTTCTGGTCGTTGATGACTCCCGTCTTACCCGGCGCCTGATCGTCAGTGCGTTGGAAAAAGCGGGCCACGACATTGTGCAGGCTCAAAACGGCGAGGAAGGGCTCAAAGCATTCCGGGCCTTTAACCCCGACTGCGTGATGTCCGACCTCTTGATGCCTGTCATGGATGGGTTTGAGTTGACCCGCGAACTGCGGTCGCTCGATCCGTTTGTACCGATCCTGATCTCCACGGCGGACATTCAGGAACGTTCTCGCGAGCGTTGCGAGGAGCTTCGCGTCACACGCATGCTCAACAAGCCGCTCAAGCCTCAAGAAATTTGCGATGCCGTCGCCGACGCCATCAGCAGCCAGGAGGTAGCGACCC
The DNA here is from genome assembly GCA_039182175.1 of Planctomycetota bacterium. Lineage (GTDB taxonomy): Bacteria > Planctomycetota > Planctomycetia > Pirellulales > Lacipirellulaceae > JBCCQL01. Next base: position 45 of record JBCDCL010000278.1, on the reverse strand, counting down.
AATGAACTTAACCGAAGAACAACTCGATGCGTTGACCGAGGTCGT
>JBCDCL010000277.1:0-4970 GCA_039182175.1 Planctomycetota bacterium | reverse complement strand
GGCCGAATCGCTCAAGCGGAAAGTCAAAGGCGCGATGATCTACCCGATCTTGGTGATCAGCGTCGCGGTGGGCATCTTGACGGGCATCATGATTTTCATCGTCCCGTCGTTCCGTCAAATTTTTGAAGACTTTGAACTCGAACTGCCGTGGATGACCGAGCTGTTGGTCTCCGTATCGGCGTGGGTTGGTCAGTATTGGTGGCTGATTCCAACGATTCCCGTCAGTATCTGGTTATTCATCAAGCTGATCCGCAAGTTCAAGCATGGCCGGATCGGTTGGGACATGTTCACGATCAAAGTGCCCATCTTTGGCCAGTTGGTCGAGAAGAACGTGCTGGCTCGCACGACGCGGACACTCGGCACGCTGGTCGCCTCGGGTGTGCCGATTCTCGAAGCGCTCAACATCACCCGCGATACGGCCGGCAACGCGGTTTTTGAGCGGATGTACCAAAAGATTGGCGAGGCGATTCGCGAGGGTGAGTCGATCGCCAAGCCGATGAAGGAGAACTCGATTCCCGGTTTCCACCCGGTCGCCTTGTTCTTTTGGATCTGTGCAATCCCGATCATCGGCGCCCTGATCTACGTGCTGAAAGTTCGCCAGCCGATCGTCAACGACCTGGTGGTCAACATGGTCGACGTCGGCGAAGAGACGGGCGAGCTAGACACGATGCTCTACAAGATCGCCGACGTTTACGACGAAGAGGTCGCGGTCCTTACCGACAGCCTGACCAAGCTGATGGAGCCGCTGCTGATTATCTTCCTCGGCGGCGCCGTCGGCTTCATCGTGATCGCGCTGTTTATTCCGCTGGTGAGCTTGATTGAAAACCTAAGTTGATTGTCGGACACGGATTGCAAAATCAAAAAACGAGGCAGGAGCAAACGAATGAATTCTCGTAAGCGAATGAGCGGCAGTTGCGGAGCGCGACGCTCTGCAATCCGCAATCCGCAATCCGCATTTACACTCGTCGAACTGCTGGTAGTGATTGTCATCATCGCCATCTTGGCGGCGTTGCTGATTCCTGCCGTGACTGGGGCTCGTCGCACAGCCGCCCAAACCGCCATCAAGGCCGAGATAGCGACCATCGAGACGGCGATCGAAAGCTACAAAAACGAAGTAGCAAGTTCCTATCCCCCCGACGCGATGGTTGGCGTAATCAGCCCCGGTCAGACTCCTCAGGTCGTTGCAGACAAAATCCTCAGCGATTTCAAACGGCACTTGAAAAAAGCGTTTCCAAGGCATCGAGAGCCGACGGAGTTAATCGAGGCTCTCGTGGGGGCGAATCCGTCGGGCAGTCCCGCGGATCCTGCGGACCCAAATCTGCCGGAAGGTATGACGCCTGCAGAAGCCCTCGTGTTTTGGTTGCAGCGCTTTAGCAGCAACCCTCAGTATCCTATTTCGGGCCCCGGTGGGCCGGCATTTAGCGTTGACGACGCTCCTGTCGATGCGAATGGACAGCCGATCGATGATCTAGCCGGCCGGCAATGGATTCTCGACTTCAACGAAGACCGATACGGCCCGCGAAACGACGAGAATCTCTTCGCTGGCCGCTTCATACAATACAACGAGCCCACGGACTTCAATGGCGACGGCGACACCGATGTGTTGCAAATCAACTTCTGGACTTACCAGCCATCGCGAAGCGATCAACCGCTTGTCTACTACGATGCGTCGCGTGGGATTCACGATATCGAGCATCCTGTCTTAACCGCGGACGGCGTAGCGATTTATCCGCTGAAGCAGCTCAAGGCGGGCGTCGACACGGCCGGTGGTGTGCAATTGGCGGATGTTCGGCTTGCCAACGAAGGCAAATTCCAAGTGATGCACTGCGGCAACGACGGCGAGTGGGGCAGCTTTGAAGTTGTTCGCCTTGCGTTGACAGCGGCGCCAACTGCACCCGCTGTGAATCCAAATGGCGATACCATCCTGCTGTTCCCCGATGGTCCGTTCACCCTAGAACTGGCGGACACGGTAGTAAACTTTGCGACGCAGCCGTCGCTGGAGGATGCCCAGCCGTGAGAAACGATTGCGGATTGCGGATTGCGGATTGCGGATTGGCCGCCCGAGAGGCTCACCTCTTTGGCAAGCGTGCTCGTGTGCACCTGCGTCGTTCCGCCTTCCGCCTTCCGCCTTCCGCCTTCGCAACGCGTTCCGGCTTCACGTTGGTTGAACTACTAGTTTCGATCAGCATCGTGGCGATCCTGGCTGCCTTGGTGCTTGGCGTGGCCGGCGTGGCGGCCGAGACAGGTCGCGAGGCCAAAACCAAGCAGATGATCACCCGCCTGCACACGCTGGTGATGGAACACTACGACACCTTTCGCGACAAACGGGTGAGTTTGAGAATCACAGACATCAATAACAACGGGAGAGAAGATTACGCCGATGCGTTAGCAGACAATGGCGTAAATCTAGCTAGCCGTGGTGAGGGTGAAACACGCGCCATCGGTTTGCTCGCCGGCGCCCGCGAGCAGATGAAGATGGAGATGCCCGATCGGTGGAGTGACTTCCTGATGGTGTCGCTTGGGGCCGACGACACCAATGCCGGTGATCCGCTGCCTCCGCTCAATACCGCACAAACGCCTGTCTACCTTCGCTCGATTCCTCCTCTGGCTCAGGTCTACCGCACACGCTACGCCCAAATTCAAGCTAGAGGTGGCGTGACCGCCGGTCAGTTGGTTAGCAACCAGGGCGCCGAGTGCCTTTACATGATCATCGTCTACGCCACCGGCGACGGCGAATCGCGTGGGTTGTTCAAAGAGACCGACATTGGTGATACCGACGGCGATGGGGCGCCGGAGATTCTGGATGGGTGGGGCAATCCAATCCAGTTTCTTAGATGGGCGCCCGGCTATTCGTCTGAGTTACAACTGAGCATCGACAGATTGCAACAACGGCTTCGTGACGTAGATCCACCCGTTGCCGCGTTTGATCCGGACAACCTCAGCAGTCTCAACAACGATCAACGAGCAGCAATCGCTCGCTTCATTAATGCTGACCGCGACCCACTCGATCTATTTCGCGTCGATAATCCCGTAGCGACGAGTAGTGTATTCGAGCAAAACGGAGTTCGCGGCTTCCGCTTGGTTCCATTGGTCTACTCGGCGGGGCGAGACGAAAGTCTTGGAATCCGTGCCGACAGTTGGTTCGACAATCCCAGTAGCGACCCGTATTTCCACGATACGGACACAGGCACCGAAAGTCCTGGTGAAGATTTTCTCGGAGATCCACTCAGTGATGAGCAGACAGACAACATCACCAACCACCTAATCACTTCGCAGTAAGTAAAGCGATAACACCGGGCCGATGCTTGTGGCCAGCAAGCAATCGGCTCGCAACCAAGCAGAGCAGAGCAGCGACGCGGCAGGGGCTTTTGGAACGGAGAGTACGGTTATGCAACCGGCACGTTGCCACCCATCAAAGAAACGAACGAAAGCGAAAGCACACGACGCGCGTCGCGCCTACGCCAAAGCCGTGCGCCCCAACCTTCCCCCTTCCGTATCCCCCCTTCCGCCTTCGCTCGGCCTGACGCTGATCGAACTCTTGGTGGTGATGACGATCTTGTCGCTGCTGATTGGCACAGCGATACCCGTCCTCTCGCCGTCGAGTGACGAGCGGCGGCTGCGAGAAGCGTCGCGAGGCGTTAACGCGTTCATCGCCGGCGCCCAAGCCCGCGCAGCTCAGTCGGGCCGGCCCTTTGGCGTGATGCTCAAGAAGTTGTCGCAAGAGACGAGCGACCCCGACGACAATGCCGTCTGCTTAGAAATGCTCTACGTCGAGGAGCCCATTCCGTTTGCCGGGTTTGAGGAGACTTCGCGGTGCCGGCTGAGGCAGTTGCAATTATCGCAGCCGCAATTTAACGAGGCGGCGAGACGCGGCATTACGGAGCCTATCTACAATTTGGAGTTCTTGCGGCGGGCAACGGGAACCGACGGGCAGTTTCCGTTACCTGGCTGGACCAACGATTTGGTGCCACCTGGGACTATTCGGCCAGGCGACGTGATCCGCGTCAACGGCGTAGCATTGCAATTGATTGAACCCTTCGAAGCAGGAGACACACCACTCGACGAGAGCCGCCTTTATTACGAGACCGTTCGTAATGGAGAAATAGTCCCGGCGCAATTCAGCGCTGTGCCTATTGATGGAAACGTTCTCTATTTTGTTCCCGTCGTCGACGGAGAGGGGACGCGTCTTGATCAGGTGCCGCGGGAACTAATCGTCAACTCTCCTAACATCGAGTTGTGGACCGATCCCTCACCGTTTCGAATCGAGCGGTTGCCGACGCTTACCTCGGCGCCACCGTATCAGTTGCCAGAGGGGACGGCGATCGACTTACGGGCCTCGGGTACCAACGAGTTGGTGTTTCATCGAGTCGATCGGCCGGACGAATCAGACGCAGAGAATTTGTCACTTGGCGTCGATCTCACGGGCAACCCGTTGCCGGTGATCATTATGTTTTCTCCCGAGGGCGCCATCACTCGGCTTTACATGTACGGCGACGATCCAAACGGCGTAGCCGACAATAACAACGAAGAAGACCGCTTGCTTGTGACGCCGGTCACATCGAGCGTCTTTCTGCTCGTCGGTCTGCGAGAGAATATCCCCGCGACGTTGGAAACTGACTTCGCCACGTTCTCGGGTTCTGACCGCGAGTTAAATGAGGAGAAGGCGAAGATCAACTGGCTCAATGGCGAAGCGCGATGGGTGCGGATCGGCGGCCAAACTGGTTCAGTGACGACGGCGTCCAACAGCTTTGTGAATCCAATTCCCATCGCTAACGACAACTCCTTCGATACGCTTTCTGCACGACGAGACCGTGAGATCTTTCTCGCTCGCGAGCTGGCGACGCAAGGCGTCGCGGAGGGGGGGCGATGAACCGCGTTCTCCAGAATCGTCGCCGCGAGGGCGTTAGCCTGATTGAGGTGCTCATTTCGATGGGCGTCTTGGCAGTGGGACTACTTGGCGTGGCGGCCTT
>JBCDCL010000276.1:0-4971 GCA_039182175.1 Planctomycetota bacterium | reverse complement strand
ATGGTTTGCTTTTTCGACGCGAGACAAACCGTCAGCGGCACTTCGACCTTGAGCAGACTTCGCGAGTAGGGCGGCAGTTGCGACAGGTCAGTAATTTGCGGCCGCGCCGGATTCGCCTGGGCCGAGGCAGCCGCCGATGCACCCGATGCAGCCACCGATGCGATTGGCGCAGCGGGTTGTTCGGCCGTTGTTTGCTCGTCGATGGCCGGCTCTGCTGCTTCTTCCGCAGACGCTTTTGCCGGGAACAGGGCATCGAGCGCCGCTGCGGGCCAAATGAGGGTTAGCTCCCCCGACTCTTCGCCGGCGGTCAGCGTCAGCGGCACCAGCCCCGCCGCCTCGGCAAGCTCGGCTCGCCCAAGCGCCGCTGACAGATCGTCGACCCAGGCTGCCTGGAAATCGTCCGCCATCAGCGTTTCCGGCACCAGCAGCATGCTGAGTTCTTGCCCGAGTGTACTGAGCTTGCTCTCGCCCGTGGCGTCTGGCTCGCGAACCCAGTCGGGGACGAGCCCGCTAGCAGCCGGTAACACGGCAATGGCGCCGGCGTCGCCAAATTTCATTAGCACCACCAGCCCCGGCCCGTCGAGCCCGGCAGGCGCCGCTGCCGGGTCGTAGGTCGCCGCTTCGCCGACCGCCATCGTCAATTCCAGATCGAACGTCCGCGACAATGCACCCGCAGCCTCCTCGGCGCCAGCCTGGCAGGCGGCGACAATGTCGGCGGCGATTTCGGGTGACAAGTCGGCCATGATCGGTCTGATGGCGGAGTTCGCACTCCGCTTGGCGGCAACGCGTAGCTGGCGCGTGCCAGCCTTTTTATCGGTATCGGCTTTCCCAGGCCGCAAACTTTGCCCTGACGGTGCTGGCGGCGATCGCCGACTGTCTGCTGGCGCCGCTGCCGCATATAATTTCGCAAACGCCCAGCCTTCCCAAACCGACGACGCCGATGACCACAACCCTGCCGACAACCGCCCACGAATTCCGCCCTTATCGTGAGCTTGCGAACGAGGAATTGATCCAACGGATCGACGCGGTTCGTCGCGAGTTGGGCTCGCGGCTGCTGATCCTGGGGCATCACTACCAGCAGGATGAAGTCATCGCTCTGGCCGACCTGCGTGGTGATAGTTACCAGCTTAGCCAGATGGCTGCTAGCAGTGACGACTGCCGGCACATCGTTTTTTGCGGCGTTCACTTCATGGCCGAGACGGCCGACATCCTGGCAAACCGGCCTGAGAAATTGGCCGAGCGCGGTGGCGAGCGAGTGGCCGTCTATCTGCCCGACATGGCGGCAGGCTGCTCGATGGCCGACATGGCCGCCATTGAGCAGATCGAAGACGCCTGGGATCAGCTCGGCGAAGTGATTGACACCGAGCGGCTAATCCCCGTCACTTACATCAACTCAGCGGCGACGCTCAAGGCGTTCGTCGGCCGGCATGGCGGCATCGTCTGCACCAGTAGCAACGCCCGGGCGGCGATTGAATGGGCGTTTGAGCGTGGCGGCGTGAACGGCCGAGGCGGCGATCGCGTGATGTTCTTCCCCGACCAGCACCTTGGCCGCAACACCGCCAGTGGCATGGGCATCGGCAACGAGTTGATGCCCGTCTGGGATCCACACGACGACGACCTGGGTGGCAACACCGAAGAACAGCTAGAAGGCTCCAAGGTGATTCTTTGGAAGGGTCACTGCAGCGTCCACCAGATGTTTAAGCCAGAGCATGTGGCGATGTTCCGGGAAAAGCACCCGGGCATCCAGATTCTGGTGCATCCCGAGTGCCCGCAAGATGTTTTTCAGCTCGCTGACGAGTCGGGCAGCACCGGCAAGATCATCAACACCGTCAAAGCGGCGCCGCCCGGCAGTAAGTGGGCGATCGGCACAGAGCTGCATCTGGTCAACCGCCTGAAGCAGGAACACCCCGAGCAAGAGATCCACTTCCTCTCGCCGGTCGTTTGCATGTGCGCAACGATGTACCGCATCGACCTAGCCCATCTCTGCTGGACGCTAGAAAACCTCCGCGACGGCACGCCGGTGAATCAAATCGACGTCGACGAAGAAGTCGCGAAGTGGAGCTTGGTGGCACTCGAACGCATGCTCGAAGTCAACTAGCAAACAACCAACTTGCGACCTACGCGTCGCCAGCCGCACGCCACTTCGATATCCGCAAGCCAGGGAACAACGCCGTCAAAACAAACAGACACAGGCAAGCGACTTTCGCCTCATCTAGCTGCGGGCCTGCGAGCTTGGTCACTTCGTTAATGTCAATCTTCTCGCCGCCATCTGCCGTGAGCAGACCAGTGGCGGTCTCTACCGGCAGATTGCCGGGCAATCCGTAGACGCTCCCGTCGGCCATTGCCACGTTGCGAACCGTCCGCGGTTTGTAGAAGTAGCCATCGTTGATCGCGTGGCCACCATTTTCGTCCGGCACGACTTGTGAGGTGAGCAGCTTGAGGGCTTCGTCAAAGGTCAAGTCTTCCGGTTTAGCCCACGGAACGGCCGGCGATGCCTCCATGAGAAGAATCGTTGTCGCAGCGCCATCAGGCACATTCTTTAGCGATCGCGAACCCTCCGTCGGCCACATCGTTCTTTCGCCAATCACGGCAAAGTAGTTGGTGATGCTGGCGAGGCTGCTTCGGCAACTTGGACACTGGTAAACATCGACGATGCTGGAGGTGTGTTGCGCGTTGGCGGTGCTATCCCACGGCTGGGTGTAGTCGATAGCTTGGTGTAGCGAGATATCGTCTGTGTACGGCAAGATGGCTGTCCGCCAGCTATGTTGTGGCGTATTTGCAGAATTCATCAATACGATAGGTGGCAATTTGCCCGCTGTGTTATCGTACGTTTTGAGCGCATGAGCAACGTAATAGAGTTTACCAACGCACGTTGTTCGGATTGCTGATTCGCGTGCTGCTTGCACGGCCGGCAGCATCACTGAAATCGGTGCGCCCACGATTGTCACGGCGGTAATGAACCACGGCAAGTCAGACTGAGGGATGCGGAACGCGTATATCCAGAAACAAACGACAGCTGCTGCAAATGCGAATCCGCTGGCACCGAACGCCCCCAACGCGGTCGCCGTGAGGGCGAACAGATACAGCACCGTTGTCAGGCGGAATTTCATGCGGGCTTTGATTCGAAGGCGGGGCCTGCGATTATTGCAGGCATGACGACTGCGACCAACACTTGGCCCGACTACGAGCTGCTCGATTTTGGCGGCGGGCGAAAGCTCGAACGCTTCGGCGAGCACATCTTCGATCGCCCCAGTCCGGCGGCCGCTGACGTGCGAGCGAGCCAGTCAAAATGGCAAGCCGATGCCCGCTATACCGGCGCCAAAGTGGGCGACGGCACGTGGAAAGGTAAGTTGCCGGCGACTCCTAAATCGCTGGCTGGCGCCATGGTCGAGATTCCGGCGACCGCCGACGCCAAGTTCCGTATGCAATTGGAACTCAGCCCCGCCGGACAAGTTGGGTTGTTCCCGGAGCAGTTTGCCAACTGGCAATGGATCGCCAAACAGACGGCGCGAGTCCGCCGCCCGCTACGGGTGCTCAACCTGTTCGCCTATACCGGCGGCAGCACACTTGCCGCAGCGATCGCCGGCGCCGAAGTCACCCATGTCGACGCCTCAAAACCGTCGGTTGCCATCGCCCGAACTAACGCCGAGCTAAGCAATCTTGCCGAGGCGCCAATTCGCTGGATCGTCGAAGACGTCGTTCGCTACTGCCAGCGTGAAGTCAAACGCAATCGCCAATACGACGCGGTGATTCTCGACCCGCCTAGCTATGGCCACGGACCGAAGCGTGAGGAGTGGAAACTCGCCCGCGACTTGCCAACACTGCTCGACTTGTGCGGACAACTGACCCAGCGCTCGCCGACTTTTTTGCTCGCCACTTGTCACACGCCAGGCATCGGTCCGGCGGAGCTTTCGGCCTACCTGTCCGATGGCATCGTCGGCCACTGCGGCCAGCCCCCCGCCAGCGGCCGTCTGTGGCTGGCCACCGCAGACAGCCAAAAACTAGAAAGCGGCGCCTATGCTCGCTGGCCGAAATAAAGCGGGGCTGTGTACAATACGCAAAAAGGAACGCCCGCATGACGACACTAAGAGTAACAACGGTTGGTGACGGTCTAGGAGTCGTTTTACCTCCAGAGGTATTGGATCGACTTCAAGTAGTCGACGGCGCGGAGGTCAAACTATTCGAGACACCTAACGGCATTATTCTGCAACGCTTGGATGCCGAAGGCTCTGCCCAGGTAGAGCTGGCTGCTCGCGTGATGCAAGAAGACCAGACCGTACTTCGTAAGCTCGCGGAATAGCCCCGCATGGACGAGCCTCGTTGGATACGTCGAGAGATCGTCGCCATCATCCACGCTCAACAACTAGCCGAGCACGGCGGTAGCGACGGCATTCGTGACCCGGGCATGCTAGATTCGGCGTTGAGTCGGCCGCTGAACCTGTGGGCATACTCGCAGCCGAAGCCCGACTTAGCGGCATTGGCGGCTTCGCTTGCCCATGGCATCGCCAAGAATCACCCGTTTGTAGATGGCAATAAGCGGACTGCCTGGGTGCTTTGCCGAACGCTGCTTCTCGTGAACGGCGTCGACATCAAGGCCGCTCAGGAAGAAAAGTACCAAGCAATGTATTCGCTTGCAGCCGGCGAGTTGAGCGAAGACGCATTCGCGAAGTGGTTGCGTGAGCATCTGTCGACAGGCGACTAGGCAAACAGTTCGTCGACCTTGCTGCCTTTGTCGACCAATTTTATCGGCCGGCCGATGAGGCTCTGGTTTTCGTGGTCGGCATCAATGCCCAGGGCGGCGTAGAACGATTGGTAAAGGTCTTTAGGGGTCACCGGTCGCTCGGTGACGGTTTGGCCGGCGGCGTCAGTCTCGCCAATGACTTGCCCACCACGCACGCCGCAGCCAGCCAGTGCCACATTGAACGCACGAGGGAAATGGTCACGCCCGCCGCGGGGGTTGATCCGCGGCGT
>JBCDCL010000275.1:0-4982 GCA_039182175.1 Planctomycetota bacterium | reverse complement strand
GTCTCGCCATCGGAAAAAGTGACCGAGCTGCCGGGCGAAGAGATTCGCCTCACGCACCGCTACCTCGACCTGCGCCGGCCGGCGATGCAGCAGACGCTGCTGTTGCGAGACAAGATCACCAAGCGGATGCGGGACTACTTCGAGGAGCAGAACTTCGTCGATGTCGAAACGCCGATCCTCGGCCGCAGTACGCCCGAGGGCGCCCGCGACTATTTGGTGCCGTCGCGGGTTCATCATGGCACGTTCTATGCCCTGCCGCAGTCGCCTCAGCTCTACAAGCAGATCTTGATGATGGCGGGTTACGACCGCTACGTGCAGATCGCTCGCTGCTTCCGCGACGAAGACCTCCGTGCAGATCGCCAGCCCGAGTTTACACAGGTTGACGTCGAGATGGCGTTTGTCGAACAAGCAGACGTCATTGGCACGATCGATGGCTTGGTGCAAAAGCTAGCCAAGGACGTGCTCGACCTCGATGTCAAACTACCGCTGCCGCAGATGACTTACGACGAGGCGATGCGCCGATTCGGCCACGATGCGCCTGACCTGCGGTTTGGTCTGGAGATTGTCGACCTGACGGACCTCGCCCCGCAGAGCGACTTTGGCGTCTTCAAATCCGTCACCGAAGCCGGCGGCCATGTACGAGCGCTCTGCGTCAAGAAAGGGTCCGACCACTACAGCCGCCGCGGCATCGATGGTTTGACGGAGTTCGTCAAAGGCTACGGCGCCAAAGGGCTAGCGTGGTTCCGCGTGGAAGCCCCCGAGTCTGGAAAGTTTGGCAAGCTCAACTCGAACATCGCCAAGTTCTTTAGCGAAGAGCTGCTCGCTCAAATGTCGGAGCGACTTGGCGCCGAGGAGGGCGACCTCGTTCTCTTCTCTGCCGATCAATGGCTAGGCACCTGCAAGGTGCTGCACGCGTTGCGGACCAAGATTGGCGCCGAGATGAAACTGTACGACCCGAAGGAGATGCACTTCTCGTGGGTCATCGAGTTCCCGATGTTTGAGCGGGCCGAAGATGCTGACAACCCTCAGGCCGAGGGCCATTGGTCGGCGATGCACCACCCGTTCACGGCGCCGCTGGATGACCATGTCGAGTACCTGAAGAGCGACTCTCCCAACTTCGATCCAGGCAAGTGCCGGGCCAAGGCGTACGACCTGATCATCAACGGCTACGAAGCCGGCGGCGGCACCATTCGTATCCACGATGCCGAGGTGCAAAGTAATGTGTTTACCCTGCTAGGCATCGACGAGGAGACCGCCAAAGATAGGTTCGGATTCCTGCTAGAGGCGTTGCAGTACGGCGCCCCCCCGCACGGCGGCATCGCCCTGGGCCTCGACCGCGTGGTCATGCTCTTTGCCGGCCTCGACAACATCCGCGACGTGATCGCCTTTCCGAAAACGCAAAAGGCGACCGACCTAATGACCGAAGCCCCCGGCAAAGTCGACGCCAAGCAGTTGAAAGAACTAGCCGTGAAGCTGGATTTATAGTGGGCGTGTTTTAAAAACCTCGATAACCTTCTACGATGCAATTGCGATCGACACGCGAAATATTGGAAGAGAAAACGCGCGATGAATTAAATCTGATCGCGCGCGGCTTGGAAATATCTGGTTATCGGAAATTATCCAAGAGTGCTCTTGTCGAGGAGCTGTTATCTGCTGGCAAGTGTGTTGACAAGATGATCCGGCCAGACTGGTGGACGCGGCACCACAACCATGTCTATGGAACAACTTCGATAGTTGGACTCATCCTCACCGTTGCATTCTTTGTGCTTTCCAAAGGAGAAAGCAATAGCAGTGTTCCAACACAGCCGCCTGTCAACCGCGTCACGCAAACAGTTAAGCAACAGGTTTCAAGAGAGGCTTCAGACTTCTTGTCGAGGCCGGAATATTACATTCATGAACAGCGACATGAATTTGAGGATGTTGACGATCTGCCTAGCGCGCAGAATGACGGCTTTGTTGTTTTAGAAAAGAAACAAGTCTGGGATACTCGCTCTTGGCGCCCCGTGGTGAATGATGCAGTTGGACCAGAAGGGAGCGCGCTCACTCTACATTGGCAACGCCAGATCAGGAAAGCATCCGAGTCTAGTGTGTTCGTGTCAGCGCCGAAGACAGCGGGCAACGAGTTGATTTGCAGCACGGATGAGTCTTTCCCATGCCGCTTTTTCAGGCTGAGTAAACCAAAGCTCGTGGGCGATGTGAGAATGATTGAGAGGCAAATACACTATGATGTGTCGAGCCTCGATCGGGGGGATGAGTTTTCCTTGCGCGGAGTAAACACTTACTGGAATTCCCTTCAAAGGCCGAGCGACTTGTGGGTTGGTACGATTGCAAGAAAAGGATTGCGGCATACCAGCGATCTCGTGTTGTTTCCGATTGATCGCCCGTGGAAAAAGTACTGGGCAACTATTGCAACCAATCAGAAGAATATACGAATCGAACCCGAAGAGTACGAAGGAGACAACTACTTTTTTATCGCGGATGATATTGAGCGTCGATGGATCTATTGGGAAGTTGTCGCTCCTAAGCCTGGTTATGTGTATCAATTGCGTTGGGAGTGGTAGCCAGCGTATTGTCAAGCTTGAGGTTCACCGGTGAACCGAAGCTTGTGTTAAGACTGCCGAGTTTTGTCAGAGTCGTTCGAGGCAAAGAATTTTGGCGAGCGTGAACGGAGCTGGGAACTACCTTCGGCAGAAAGTCGGGATACTGCGGAATCTTTGACAGTCGCACGCGCAGAGGTCTGCTGCTCAGTATTGAGAAAAGGTTCTATACATCGACGTATCTCGCATCGTTTCTTGCACACGATTGCGAGGCGGCAAAGGCAAGCCGCAAACGCGTATGAGCAACGCCGATCGCCAGCAGGTCGAAGCCAACCTCCGACGCCACGTTGACCGCTTAGCCGGGTTGATCGGCCAAAGAAAACTCTCGAAGCCGGGGTCGATTGAGGCGACGTTGGGGCTGATTCGGAGCGAGTGGGAAGGGCAGGGCTACGAGGTCGGCGAGGAGACTTACCAGGCGCTCGACGACACGGCTACGAATCTAATTGTCGAAGTGCCAGGCGGCAAAAAGTCCGATGAGATCATTCTGCTGGGCGCCCATTACGATACGGCACTCGAAACGCCTGGCGCCGACGACAATGCTTCGGCGGTGGCGGTCTTGCTAGAAGTGTCGCGGCTGCTGCGAGGGCATCGGGGCAAACGGACCGCGCGGTACGTCGCCTTCGCGTGCGAAGAGGCGCCCTACTTCAACCTGGGCGCCATGGGCAGCCAGCACAACGCCCGGCAGTGCCGAGAGCGGGGCGACGACATCCGGGCGATGCTCTGCCTCGAAATGGTCGGCTACTTCCGCGACGAGCCCGGCTCGCAAAAGCGGCCGGCAACGCTGCCGCGATGGACGCACCCTTTCTTCCCCAGCCGCGGCAACTTCCTGGCGGCCGTCGGCAACCTGCGGTCATGGCGATTGCTCTGGCCCATGCGGCGTGGCTTCAAACGGGCGACCCGCCTGCCACTCCTTTCCATCGCCCTGCCCGAAGCGATTCACGAGATCAGGCGAAGCGACAACAGTTCTTACTGGGACCAGGGCTACCCGGCACTGATGCTGACCGACACGAGTTTCTTGCGAAATCCTCACTACCACCTGCCGACGGACACGCCCGAGACGCTCGACTATGAGCGCATGACCGAAGTGGCACTCGGCGTCGCCGGCGCGATGCGACGGCTGCTGAAGTAGCAGCACCCGAGAAAGTAGCAACGCTGCGGGCGCCGTTTGACAACTCACCACGCCGCCGGGAAAACTAGGGCTCGCCAAACTCCTTTTTGCTTGCTGAGCCCCGACACCGATGCTGACAGAATCGCCGAAGACGTTTCCGGTTTCTTGGGACCAATTGCATCGCGATTCGCGTGCGTTGGCGTGGCGATTGGTCGAGGCGGGGCCGTTTAAGGGGATCGCCGTAGTGACGCGAGGCGGCCTGGCGCCGGCGGCCATTATTGCTCGCGAACTCGACGTCCGGTTGATCGATACGATCTGCATCGTCAGCTATCGCGACGACAACACGCCGGGCGAGCCCGAGTTGCTCAAAGGTATTGAGCACGACAGTCGCGGCTGGTTGATCCTGGACGACTTGGTCGACACGGGCCAGACCGCCAAGGTGGTTCGCGAAATGATGCCGCACGCCCACTTTGCCACCGTCTATGCCAAGCCGGCGGGCCGGCCGCTGGTCGATACGTTTGTCACCGAGGTGAGCCAAGACACTTGGATCTTGTTCCCGTGGGACTCGGAGCTGCGGCCCGTCAAGCCAATCATCCACGACAACCGCGACACGCCCTGACGCCTTCGGGAATTGCTGTGACGCCTTGCGGGAACGAGGGGCCTATGTCGCACGACGGCCAGACCACGATCCATCTCGATCAGTTTCTGAAAGCTCAACAGTTGGTCAGCACCGGGGGGCAGGCGAAGCTCGTTATCCAGGGTGGCCAAGTGCTGGTGAATGGTGAGGTCGAAACCCGCCGCCGCCGGCAACTTCGGCAGGATGATGTGGTGGAGTTCGACGGCCATCGGGTGCCGGTTGATTTCGATGACTAGCGAGGGGGTGCTTAGCCCCGGTGCCCGGCGCCTCTTCTCCTAGTCGCTCCTCCTGAAAGCAGAGAGGGAAACACGGTTAGAAGAGCGATTGCTGCTTTGGCGCCGTGCGGCCGGGCCAGGGCGGTAGCGCGGGCAAGTCGGGCAGGCGCTGCTGCAGTGCGCTGTGGAATCGCTCGGCAAAGAGCGGGGCGAACGCATCGTCCGGGGCGTGCAAAAAGACGTACGGAGTCAGGCCAGCGCTAATCCAACCGGCGACGGTACCAGCCCATTCGGCTGTCCAGCGATCGACGCTCGCCAAGTCGTTACGGCCCACGTAGCGAACCATCGGGCGTGCGCCGGTGACGGTGGTCCGGTAGGGCGAACGCGGTTTGCGATCTTGCGACTTGGCTTCAATCGGATCGGAC
>JBCDCL010000274.1:0-4989 GCA_039182175.1 Planctomycetota bacterium | reverse complement strand
TGGTGGCTGTTGAGCATCTCGAACGCGGCGTCGATGTTCGACATCTCGGGCACCATTTGGTTTGTTTCGCTACTGTTTGTCTACGGACTTAAAAGTGCGTTTATTCCCTGGCTTTGGCCAGTTTTTAATCAAGTCTTCTTGATGGTTTACCTGTCAGCCTGGCTCCGTCGGTCGGGCGTAATGACGGGCGCTGAGTGGATTACGCTGCGCTTTGGCAGAACCATCGGCGCCGATATCTCACGGCTCAGCGTGGTTCTGTTCGCGCTAGCAAGTGTCATTGGCTTTACCGGCTACGCGTTCATCGGCATCGCAAAGTTTTCAGCCGTCTTCCTGCCAGATACGATCTCGCCCAACACGTACGCGCTCATCATCGTGGGGGTGACGACTCTCTACACGGTGGTTGGCGGCTTATACAGCGTTGTGCTTACGGATCTGATTCAATTCGCGATCATGGCGATCTGTAGCGTTGCTCTCGCGCTCATCGCCATGCAACAGGTGGCGCCAGAGGCGCTCGCGTCCGCGACGCCAGACGGATGGGGTGAGTTATGGTTTGGATGGCAGCTTGACCTCGACTGGAGCACGCTGCTGCCCGCCGCCGACTCGAAGATTCAAAACGACGGCTACACGATGTTTGGGGCGTTCGTCTTGATGATGGTTTTCAAGGGTGTCCTGGTCAGCATCGCAGGCCCCGCACCCAACTACGACATGCAGCGAATCTTAGCCACCAAGAACAGCCAAGAGGCTGCTTTGATGAGTTGCCTCGTCACGCCAATACAGTTCATTCCCCGTTTCTTGATGATTACAGCAATCACGGTCTTAGCACTGGGACATCTCGGAACGGATGTTGTGCGCGGGGCCGAGATGGACATGGAGCAAATACTTCCGATCGTGATCCGCGATTTCGTACCGGTAGGTTTGACGGGCTTGCTGATTGCTGGCTTGTTGGCCGCGTTCATGTCCACCTTTGCGGGCACCATCAACGCGGCGGCTGCCTATCTGGTCAACGATCTCTACAAGCATTACTGCGACCCCTCTGCGAGCGATCGCAAACTCGTTCGCGTAAGCTACGCATCGTCGTTGGCCGTCGTTATCGCTGGCTGCGCCGCCGGTTACTTCACGCCATCGGTAGGCGCCGCGACAGAATGGATCGTCGCAGCCTTGTGGGGAGGCTATGCGGCGCCAAACGTACTTAAGTGGCACTGGTGGCGCCTCAATGGCCATGGCTACTTTTGGGGTATGACGGCCGGTATCGTTGGCTCGGTCACCTTACTGTGGTTCCCAAACGTCGAACCCTTGTACGCCTTCCCCTACCTGCTCGCATTTTCGACCATCGGCACGATTCTAGGCAGCCTACTCACAGAGCCGACGGATGAAGAGGTGCTCGTCGAATTCTATCGACGAACCCGTCCCTGGGGATTCTGGGCGCCAATCCACGCAGCCACTGTCAAGCAAGATCCTGACTTTGAGGCAAATCACGAGTTCAATCGGAATATGTTCAACGTGCTGATCGGAATCGCATGGCAAATGACCATTATGATCCTGCCGATCTATATCGTGATTCAAGACTGGAAAAGCGCTTGCGTGACGCTTGCAGCATTGGTCGGCACTTCGCTGGTTCTGAAGGTGAGCTGGTACGATCGCCTTTCCTCGACGACCTCATGATTGCGAAAAGATCCGCGGCCCATTTCACACGGAAAGCATGCTTAGCAGGGGAGATATTGCTCCGCATCCTGCACTGTGCATGAGGACGCCGGGCCCAGATCGACAACCATAGAGTGCTCTTCACGCCCACTCCACACTACGGGCAGATTGATCGGCCAAGTCGTCGACTGAGCAACTATTCGATCCGAAGCGTTCGAGGGCAGCGTCCGTAATTTTTGGCGCCGCCATGTACGTACCGCAGGCAAACTGCCTACGCGGCCTCGTCCCGCGGGTCCGCGTGCTTTTGATCGCCATCGAGAAGCGACGCCAGGGCCGTCGGCGTGGAGCGGATGTGCAAGTCGCGTTGTGGGAAGGCAATTTCAAGACCTGCCTTGCGGAACGCTTGGTCGATCGCTGTGTGCAACTGATGGATCACTTCAAGCCTGTCTTCCATGGTTGGTAAGAAAGTTCGCAGCGTCATGTTGAGCGAGTTGTCTCCAAAGCCTTCGAACGTGGCAAGCGATGGCGGATCTTTCAGGACCAGCGGGTGGTCGTTGGCAACGCGGAGCAAGAGTTCTCGGGCGAGCTCGGTGTCGGACCCATAGGCAACGCCGACATTGATCACGATACGGTTGGTTTTGTCGGAAAGAGTCCAATTGAGTAGCCGACCGGTGATGAATTCTTTGTTGGGAACGACATATTCCTTACGGTCCCAGTTGGTAATCGAAGTGGCTCGGATGCGAATCCTGGAGACGACGCCTGTTACATCGTCGATCGTCACCACATCGCCGACACGTATGGGCCGTTCTAGTAGGATGATCAAACCGGCGACGAAGTTGGCGAAGATCTCCTGCAAGCCGAACGCTAGGCCGAACGTCAACGCCGTTGCCAGCCACTGAATTTGCGACCATTGCAAACCGATCGTCGAGCAAGCGGAGATGGCGCCAATCAGGATAATTGCGTAGCTGACGAGCGTTGTCGTTGCATAACGGATCGAAGCGTCGACCGGTAACTTTTGCAGGACGGCGATTTCTAGCAGCCCGGGGCCATTTCTTGCGGCGACGACGGTGACCACGACGATTAGCAACGCGAAGGCTACGTCGGAGAGCGTTACCACCTGTTCCGATTGATAGGCTTCGCTCGAAGATCGAGTTCCGCCAGACGCGAGACTGGCTTGCGGCCCAGCGGTGGGCGTGGGGCTTGCAGCTAGCGAGTTCAATCCACTGCTTGTGTTCCACACTGGGTATTCGTCAAGCATGCTCAGCGCCGGTAAGACCTGCACCCAGATTAGCCATACGCCGACGATTGACGCCGCGAAGAAGCCAGAGTTCAGCAGTCGCTGCGTCTGCTGACTGTGAGCAGCGAGGTCGGCTTGCGGCTGTTCGGTGACGATGCCGGCAATCGGATTCGCGGAGTCTGGCTCGCTTGCCCGATGCGCGTCGATCGCCCGCTGACGCGATTGTTCGATGCTTAGGTTTCTACGTCGTAACAGTAAGAGTCGCATCAGAAACGCGCGGCCCACAACGACCGCCACGACAAAGCAAAGCGTGGCGTAGAGTTTCCACGAAAGGACTTGCGCCGTGTAGTAATAGCCGGCGAAAGCAAGCCCTGCGAGCGCGATGGGCATCGCGACGCCTAACGCCACCCAGACGTTTTTGAGTCGCCCCACCCAACCTTCGGGATGGTAAGCAACGTACTCGCGCAGTGCGCCGCGGGTTGGACGCAGCAACCGGTAGAGGAATATCACCAGCAGAATAACGCCACCGATAAAGACGCTGCGCTCAACGGTATCGCGTCCGTGCGTAGGGTCGCTAGCGAATAGCGTGGCGGTCACCAGGGCGAACGGCAACGCCAGCAGTGTAAACCAACGCAGTTCCGCGCGGATCGACTTCGTAGCGGAGGCCGGCCACGCAAAGTGCGCTTCGGCCAGTCCCTGTTGGCGACAGAATTGCCTGAACAACTCCAACGAGAACCAAAGGAGGCTCACGCACCACAGACCGTGGCCTATCGCCATGGCGAAGGGCGCCGCCGGGCCAGCGAGACTCAGCCGCCATGCACAAAACCCACAGACGCCAGGCCATACGATGGCAATCAAGAGCGAACAGGCGAAGGCTCGCAGCGTCGGTTCTATCGACCGGCAGTTTGCTCGCTGTGCCGTCTCTCCTAGATCAAAGAGTTCGTTACGCAGGCGACGCCCACGCGCCACCAACACTAGCAACATCAGTGTGGCTAATGCGTAAAGGACTGGATGGTATCGTAGATCCTTCCAGAAACAATCGCCCACTTCCTGCCATCTCGCGACGCTCAGAAACCAGCTATCGGCGGGGTCAAGTTGCAGGTCGGACGTCAAGACCTTCCCGCTCCGGATCCAAAGCACCCGCTCGTCAATGTACTGCTGATATTGTTGCGAGAGGGCAATGATCTGGCTGTCAGTCGTGTCGAGCTCGATCAGAGCATCGAAATAGCTGGTGGCCGCGCGGATCAGGTCGTCAAGATACGTCCGCTTGTGATCGAGCAGCTCTTGTGCGGCGACGCGTAGCACTTCGCGGTCGTGGCCGCCATTCGCTTCTGCATCCGCAAGCATGCGAGCGAGCAACGCTTGGGGATCGGCGAGCTCCTGTCGCTCATCTTCGAACTCGAACTTCTCGTACTGTGTCTCGTCGATCAGTTCCTTGCGGCTGCCGACCGCGGCGAGGCGATCGCCGACATCGGGCAGCAAGGCCCGTTGCTGCCGAAGCATCGCGCCGATTGAACTCGTCAGTCCTACCGTTTCGACCTTGGTCTTGGTCGACTCAAACTGCTGCAGCAATTTCTCATAGAGGGCCTTCGACGCTTTGACATCCTCTTCCGCGTCATCCAATCGAGCGGCCGTCTGTTGAGCGATCTCGGCAAGCTCATGATTTCGCTCGGCGTACGATTTCAGCGAAGGCACTGCCGCGATGGCTTCGAAGCGCGCTTTACGGACCGACTGTTCGGCTGCAGCAGCCCGTGCCGCGTGAATTTGGTCTTTCACCAGTTGCAGGCGCCGCTGAGTTTGCGAAACCTGGCGTGTGTTCAGATCGATCTGCAGACGCAGTAGATCGGCCGCATCTTCGCTGTCGAACTTGACCAATTCGCTCTCGAGCGCGGGCGCCTCTCTGGTCAGAGCGAAACGATGCGCCGCCAGTTCCGCCCGCACGGCGTTGTGTGCAAGTGGATGATCAACACTCGTCGATTGTTCCGCAGGCTTAGGCAGGGCGACGAGTGCCTGCTGGACCTCTGCCATGCGAGTGCGAATCTGCTTGCGTCGTTCGACGCGACGCTGCGGCTCGGCCTCTGCGGCCGCCTTTGCCTTCTTGTGCGTTGCTA
>JBCDCL010000273.1:0-4997 GCA_039182175.1 Planctomycetota bacterium | reverse complement strand
GCAGCTTGGGATACCACAGTTCAAGGTCTTCGTAGATGTCCCCAACGAACATCAAAATACGTTTGTTGGCGAGCGGGCGGTTGTCTGGCATGGTCTGGTAGAACGGTGACGGGCGAACAGTCTGCGTGGTCCTTCAGCTTTCGTTGTAGCTTACACCCGCGAGATCGCCGAGGGCTGGTGGCAATTCGCTGCCGGCTGCCGCCGACTGCCGCTCGGTCGTTTATAATGCGGCGACGCACACGGCATGTTCCCAACTGGCGGCAGAGGAAAGAGCGGTATGGCAGACGGCCCCCCCGCAGACGGCTCCCCCGCAGACGATCGACTCGATCGCGAGCGATTCTACGCATCACCCGATCAGCTTGATGGCGAAGAGCTTGAAGACGACGGCGAGTACGAACTCGAGCCGGTCGATCCGCACGTGCTGGAAAGCGAACGCCAGCGAGCCAAGGCAGAGGTGATCCGTGCCGAGACGAGCCTCAACGTCGACGACCTTTATGTCGAAGCGGGCGAAGGCGCCGACCTGGATGAGTTTCTCAAGGACTTTAAGTTTCGTTTCCAGGTGAAACATATGCTGATGGGCACCGCCGCGCTGGCGGTGTTCCTGTCGGCGGCCAAGTTAATTGGCAGCAACGTTGCGGCGATGCTGCTCGTGATCTTGGCGGCACTGATCGCTGCGCACGCTTACCTCGGTTGGCGAGATCGCAAGCGAGAGGCACGCCTCGCCGCTAAGCGGCAGTGGCTGGTCGAGGTGGCCCGCCGTGGCGAACAGGGCGAAGAAGTCAACCAAGAGGAGCTCGACGCACTAGTCGCCATGGAGGACGGAGAATTTGACGCTGAGGCCACCGAGCGGCCCGCCATTAGATTCCGCTTTTCGATGAAGGAAATCTTAATCACGCTGACCGTGGTATCGGTATTGTTTGGCATGCTCAGTTACCTGAACTTTGCTGCCGTGGCTGCGGTGCTTGGTCTCTTGGCGATCGTCGGCCTCGTGGCGTTCTCCATGGGTGTGGTGATGCCGCCACTTGTGATGCTCGGCTGGTGGATTGTGCTGCTGCTCTATATCGTCGTCAGCATTGCCGGCATGTTTGTCGGCACGGAAAGCTAATACACAGGAGACCGGCCATCACCAAGACGATTGCAGAGAAAGCGGCGACCGGCGCCCAGATCAACGGCCAATCGGCAGAGCTGGCTGATGCAACCCGGGCGGCGGTTGAGTGGTTGCAAGCTGCTCGCCGGCCGCTTGTGTGCGGCTTTGGCCAGGTAGCGACCGGAGCCCAGCGAATCGCCGTCGGCTTGGCAGACCGGTTGGGCGGCGTCGCCGATTGGACGGAGAGCCGTGCCGATGCGGCCCCCGTACTGGCGTTTCAGCAGGTAGGCGCCGTGGCGGCCTCGTACGGCGAGATTGTCGACCGAGCGGACCTCATCGTCCGATGGAGCTGCGAGCTTGAGGAGCAACTGCCAGGTTCGCTCGACACGATCGACACAGTCGAAGTAGGTAGCGGCGCCCTGCCCCTACGTCCCGGCGCCGACTACGAAGCCATCGCCTGTTTGCGGATGCTGCTCGCCGATCTAGAACTAGACGAGGCGATCGTCGAGCAGCAGACCGGCGTCGCGCTGGGTGCGTTGCGTCAGCTCTATGATCAGATGATCGCCGCGAATTACGTCGCCGTAGTGCGTGGCAAAGCAGTTAGCGAAGGCGGTGTAGCGACGGTGGCGGCACTTACGCAGGTCGGCCAAGAGCTGCACGCCCACTCGCGGGTGGCGATCGTCTCACCCCTAGGTGCCGGCAACAAAGCGGGCGCCGAGAACGTGATGGCCTGGCAAACCGGCTTTCCGATGGCGGTCGACTTCGCCGCCGGTTATCCCCGCTATCGCCCCGACGATTGTTTGGCGAGCACACTGCTCGAACGAGGCGAAGTCGACGTCGTGCTGACGTTCCGCGGGGACGAAGAAACCGAACTGGTGATCGAGAAGCTTGCCGACGAGCAAACGATCACGATTCCGATTGCCCCACTCAAAGCGGGTGGCGGAACGTACTATCGCACCGATGGCATTGCGCTCACGCTGCCACACACCAGCAGCCTGCCCGAGGCCGTGGAGGTGCTGTCGCAGATCGAAGCCAAGCTCCTGGCTGTGCAGGCTGCCGCCGTCGCCGGTTAGAATTTCGGCTCTTTGCCTTGCAATCGCCGTAGCAGCACGATCTGACCGGCGTGCATCATTTCGTGCTGCGGGCACCAGTTGATGGCGCCGAGCTTGGTATCGAAGACCGGGTGCGGTGGCGAGGTCGGCACGCTGCGATCGGCGTCGGTATAGTTCGCTAGCTCCTGCATTGCGCGGGCAAAGACGCCGTCGAACACGCGGCGGATTTCGGCAAGCGGCTCGTTCTCTGCCGGCGACGCCTTGGGCTGCGAACCCTGTTTGTAACGTTTGAGAAACTTGGTGCTGATCAGATCGAGGTCCGCCTCGGTGCGGTCGCGTTGCCGCTTGAGGCAGAGAAAGTACTGGGCGAACGCCAAGTGTCCGACATGCCACGCAATGTGGTTCTGCCCTTCAGCCGGCTGCCAAAACCATTGATCGGGCTCCAGGTCATCGAGCATGGGGTTGATCAGCCCACGAGCCAATTTCATTCGCTCGATGGCGGCGTCTATTTGTTGTCTTGCCATTTCGCTCCAGGCCCGCTTGCTGTGGCTGACCCGTCTGCGGTCGATACGCTCGGGCTTCGCCAGTAAGATAGGAAGCTGCGACCTTTGCGACGAGAGACGCCCCCAACGCTGCAGGTTCTATGCTGAAGATCGAAGGCGGTACGGTTTACGACCCGACCAATGGCGTCGATGGCGAGGTGCGCGATCTGTGGGTCGACGGCGGGCGGATGGTGGCGCCGCCCAGCGATCCGTCCGTCAAGCCGGCGCGGCGAATCGACGCCCGTGGATTGGTGGTGATGCCGGGCGGCATCGACATGCATTGCCACATCGCGGGGCCCAAGGTAAACGCCGCCCGCAAGTTGCGGCCCGACGACCGAAGGGGCCCGGAGAATGCCGTCTTGCGTGGCGAGGCGGCTGGCGATCCGATGCTCGGTCGGAGCGGAACCATCGGCAGCGTTCCTTCTACCTTTTCCACAGCGTACAAGTACGCGGGGCTGGGTTACACCACGGCCTTCGACGCGGCGGTGCCGCCACTAGGCGCCCGCCAGGCCCACCAAGAGCTAGCCGATACGCCGTGCCTCGACAAAGGCTGTTTCGTCCTGCTAGGCAACAATCGCTACGCGATGGAGTGCCTCAAGGCGGGCGAACTCGATCGGCTACAGGCGTATGTCGCGTGGCTACTCAAGCGGACCAAGAGCTTTGCTCCCAAGTTGGTCAACCCCGGCGGCGTGGAGGTGTGGAAACAGCGGGCAAGTGGCAACGTCGAAGGCCTCGACGACACCGTCCCGCGATACGACATCACGCCCCGGCAGATCATTCAGGGCATCGCCCAGGTGGCGAACCAGTTGGGTTTGCCCCACCCGGTTCATTTGCACTGCAATCAACTCGGCATGCCAGGCAACTGGTCGACGACGCTCGACACCATGCGATCGCTCGAAGGCTTCAAGGCTCATCTGACGCATATTCAGTACCACAGCTACGGCGGCGGCGACGAAGACGAAGGCACACTCGCTAGTCGCGTGGCAGAGCTAGCGGCGTACGTGAACGCCAACCCCAATGTGTCGGTCGATGTCGGCCAGGTGATGTTTGGTTCGACGACCAACATGACCGGCGACGGCCCGCTGGGGCACTATCTGTACCGGGCAACCGGCTCTCGCTGGTATTGCCACGATACCGAGATGGAAGCCGGCTGCGGCGTGCTGCCGATGACTTATAAGAACAAGAATTTGTTCAACGCTCTGCAGTGGGCGGTTGGCCTGGAATGGTACTTGATGGTCGACGATCCGTGGCGCGTGGTGATGAGCACCGACCATCCCAATGGCGGATCGTTCCTGGCGTATCCCGAATTGATCCGGCTATTGATGGATCGCACCTACCGGGCCGATGTGCTGAAGACTTGCCCCGATAAATTACGTGAGCGGTCGCAATTGGCCGACCTCGATCGGGAATACTCGCTCGGCGAGATCGCCATCATTACCCGGGCCGGCCCGGCGCGACTGCTGGGACTAAAAAATAAGGGACACCTCGGCCCGGGCGCCGATGCCGACATTACGCTCTACACACCTAACGCCAACCAAGCCACCATGTTCGAGTTGCCTCGCATGGTGATCAAGGCGGGCGAGGTAATCGTCGAACAAGGCGAAATCCGCACGGCGCCCCTCGGCAAGACGCTGCACACCCATGCCGCGTACGACGAAGATCGCCTTGGCGACCTGCCTGCCTACTTTGCCGACCATTATTCGATCCCGATGGATGACTACGGAGTTATCGACGCGGAAGTGCCGCTCACGGAGGCGGTGCGGGCAGGCGAGGAATGAGGCAGGGGGCGGCCGGCTACTCGCTAGTCTCTGCGGCGGGTTGTTCGCTCGCCGGCGAACTCGCTACCGGTGGATTCGCCGCTGCGTCGTCTGCCTCGGCCGCCGGCGCTGAGAAAACTCCTCCCCAAACCAATGCGGCAAAGCAGGCAAACGAGACATACACCGCCAGCGTTACGCCTCCGACCGCCCGCGACGAGGTGGCATGGTTGGCCACAATCAGGTAGATGCAGCCCGCCACGGTCAGCAGCAACTCTGTCGGCAACGTCCAACGGCCGTAGTGGTTGAAGTCCCAATAAGAAACGGGGCTCTCGAATCGCCAATTCGTGAGTGGCAAAAAGTGGCAATGGGCGTTGCTCTGCGCGGCCAGCGCCGGCCTGCACATGCTATGCGACTTGCCTCTGCACCATGACGACGCCCACCGCCACTTTTTGCCACTCACGAATTGGCGATTCGAGAGCCCCGTTTCTTATTGGGACTTCAACCACTACGGCCGTTGGACGTTGCCGACAGAGTTGCTGCTGACCGTGGCGGGCTGCAT
>JBCDCL010000272.1:0-5012 GCA_039182175.1 Planctomycetota bacterium | reverse complement strand
TACCCCGGGCAACCAAGCAGCATGTCGAACGCTAGCCAAGAACCGCATCATCTGCCTCGATTGCTGGTTTGCATCGCCGTTGGCGCGGCGTTGTGGTGGACGCCAACGCCCGCAGGCCTTACCGATCCGGCATGGCATATCTTTGCCGTCTTCGCGGCGACGATCGTCAGTTTCTTACTGCGGCCACTGCCGATGGGCGTTTGCGTATTGGTAAGCCTGCTGACGCTTACCCTGACGCAAGACTTCTATGGGGCGACTCCCGAAGGCATGGCAGAGAGCGAAGCTTCTCGACTTGCCGAGTTAGCCAATGACGCTGAATTGGCCGAGGCAACCGTTGATCGACAGCCGCTGAAGCGGTCGTTTGAACAGTCGCTTTCGGGATTTGCCAACACTACTACTTGGCTCGTGGTGGCGGCGTTTTTGATTGCCGGTGTTATGATTCGCAGCAACTTGGGGCGACGGCTGGCGTTGTCGCTCATCAGTCGCCTGGGAAGCACCACGCTAGGCATCGGCTACGCCATTGCTGGCGCCGAGCTGCTGCTCGGGCCGTTCGTCCCCTCCAACACGGCTCGCGGCGGTGGCGTGATGGCGCCCATCGTCAATTCGTTGTCGCATGCCCTCGGTTCGACACCCACCGACCGACCGGAGCGAGCTGGCCAGTACTTGGTGCTCGTTGGCGCCCATACCAATCTGGTGGTGGCGGCGTTGTTTTTTACTGGCATGGCCGCCAATCCGCTTGTCTGCAAAGCGGCGAAAGATGTCCTTGATGTCGACTTCGGTTGGGGCACGTGGCTGCTGGGAAGCATCGTGCCCGGCATGCTCGGGCTGGCGGTCTTGCCGTGGTTGTTACACCGCATGACGGGGCCCGAACCGGCGGGTGCCGCCGCCCGGGACGAAGCCCGCCAGCAGCTTGCTGAGCTGGGCCGCTGGACCGGCAAGCAGTTAATCCTCGCTGGCGTCTTGCTGGCGATGCTGCTGTTGTGGATGGCGGCGCCGATGATGAAAGCGACGCTCGGCTATTCGCTGCCGACAGCGCTGGTGGCGTTCGGCGGCGTCGTGGTGCTGGTGGTGTTGGGCGTCGAAAAGTGGAGCAATATCGTCGGCAACGCCGCTGCGTGGGATACGCTCGTCTGGCTTGGCGGGTTGCTGACGATGGCCAATGCACTGCGTGACACAGGATTCACCAAATGGCTAGCCGACAATGTTGGCGCTGCCGTCGTTGGTTGGCCCGGCGTGGCGATGGCCGTTGGTTTGGCGGTCGCCTATTTCTTTTCGATGTACGCCTTCTCGATGCTCACCGGTCATATCCTGGCATTCGCGGCGGTCCTGTTTGCTGTTGGGCAAGCTGCCGGGGCGCCGCCGCTACTGCTGGTTCCCCTCGTGGCCTACTTCTCAAACCTGTGCGGAAGTCTGACCAACTACTCGACCGGTCCCGTCGTGATTTACTTCGGCTTGGGCTACGTACCAGTCGGCCGCTGGTTCGCAATCGGGTTTGTCGTTTCGCTCCTGCACCTAGCGATCTGGCTCGGCGTCGGTCTGCCCTATTGGAAGCTGCTTGGTTGGTGGTAAGAGCAGGCGACAGGCGACAATTGCCCTGTGCAAGAACGAACAACTAGCGAAGAGCGCGTTAGCGTTTGACGGCATCCCGTTGCTGAATCATCTCGGCAGCGATGCTGACGGCGATTTCGCCGGGTTGATTGGAACCGAGCGGCAAGCCGATGGGGCAGCGTAACGCTTCGGCTCGCTCCTTGTCGATTTCCGCCTCGATCAGCTCGCGGATAAGCACTTTGCGCTTCGCTGCGCTGCCGATTGCCCCGAGGTAGGCCGGTTTGATACTTCGACGAAAGATGGCTTCCAAAATCGGTCGATCGGTCCGGTGGCCCATCGTCATGCAGACGACGAAATCATCGGCCGACAGACTCGGCACGAAGTCACACGGATCTACTAAGCAGTGTGTCGAAAGGCTCGGCCCGTCGGGCAGACGGTCTAACCACTCCGCCCGGGGATCGATGCAGTCGATGCGGCAGTCGAGCTGCAAAAGCACCCGCACGAGCGCTTGAGCGACATGCCCGGCGCCAAACACCACGACCCGCCATGGCCGGACGTTGTAGGCTTCGAAGAAGAGTTTCACGACGCCACCGCACGTCATGCCGACGTCCCGCTGCAAGTTCCACTCTAGCAGCGTCGAAGTCGCAGTAGCGTCGCCCGCCAGCATCGCAGCGGCGTGCTCGATCGCCTTGTTCTCAACGCGTCCACCGCCGACGGTGCCAAACGCCAGACCGCCGGCGTCGACCAGCATCTTCGAGCCCGTGTCTTGCGGCGTGCTCCCGATAGCTTCGACCAGCGTCACCGAGACGAACGGTTTGCCGGTCGCCGAGAGTTCGGCCAAGCGTTCGACAAACCCGTGCGGCGAAGCCATAGAAAAACCAACGAGTAAACGCCAACGCGTGCATGCCAACGACGAGGCGATCGCACAGAAGTCCTTCGATCAAACAACTTGACGACTTGGCGTCTCGGCCAATTCTTTGGCGGCTGGATTTGCAAGCGTCAAGCAACGTAGCAGCTCTTCGCCGGTCGCGGGTAGCGTCAACGCTTCGGACGCCGCTTGCGAATGGCATGACAACGCATGTCGAGCCGCACACCAGACACTGATCGCATGCATCAGCGGCGGTTCGCCAACCGCTTTGCTACGGCGGATATTCTCCGTGTTGTCGTCGTTGGGGAACATCTCGCAGTTGAACACCGGCGGCACGTCGGTCACCGCGGGAATCTTGTAAGTGGTAGGCGAATGGCTGAGCAGCCTGCCATGCTCGTCGTACACCAGGCACTCGTTGGTGACCCAGCCCATGCCTTGAATAAACCCGCCGACAACCTGCCCGCGATCGACGCCCGGATTGATGCTTTTGCCGATGTCGATCAACACATCGGCACGCTCGACGGTCAGTTGGCCGGTGAAGCGGTCGATCTTCACCTCCGACACCGACGCGCCCTGCGTGTAATACAAGAAGGGATTGCCGCGGCCCGTTTCGCGGTTGTAGTCAACGCCCGGCGTGGCGAAGAATCCGCGGGCGCCCAGGTCGATGCGATCGCGGCGGGCGCGATCGCACAGATCGCCGAATTCAAACCGTTGCTCCGGATTCCGCCGGTCGTAGACCCAGCCGTCCTCGAACACAACGTGCGAGGGCGACTCGGTGAGTCCTAGCTCCACCGAAGCAAACAAGCGAGCGGCGTAGCCAGCAATCCGCCCCTTGATCTGCTCAGAGGCGTTGACGGCCGCTGCGCCATTCAGGTCGGTCCCGGCCGACGCCGCGGTGGGCGAAGTGTTGTTGCTCTTCTCGGTCGACGTGGCCATCACTCGCACACGGTCAACGGGCACGGCGAATTCGTCGGCCACCAATTGGCGGATTTTGACGTTGAGCCCCTGCCCCATCTCGGTGCCGCCGGTCGACACCTGCACGGTGCCATCGGTGTAGACGTTGACTAATGCGTTGGCTTGGTTGAGGAATTTGGTGGTGAACGAGATGCCAAACTTTACCGGCGAGAGGGCGATACCTCGGAGCCAGAGCGGGTCGGTCTGATTTGCCCGCTCGATCTCCGCCAGACGTTGACGATAGCTGCAGCGCTTGGCGAGCGACTCGGTAATTTCCGGCAAGTGGTTTTTAATGAAGTGCTGGCAGTACGGCGTGATGTCTCGCTCGCCAACGCCGTATAGATTTCGTTGCCGGATGGTTAGTGCATCGCAGCTACTTGCCGATTCGTGTTGTGCGGCAGCATGGCCATTCGCCGAGCCGTTGGACAGGGCGCCACTGGCGTGGCCATTGGTCTCTGCCGTTTGATCGGCGGACTTTCGCTGCGACAAATACTCGGCGATCGCCTGGACGACGCTTTCAATCGCCGCGATGCCCTGCGGCCCGCCAAAGCCGCGGAATGCCGTGTTGGGCGGGTAGTTGGTGAAGCAGACGCGGCCGTTGATCTCGATGTCAGGGATGTAGTAGGCGTTCTCTGCATGGAGCATCGACCGCTCCATGACCGACGTCGAAAGATCTGCCGCGGCGCCGCCGTCTGAGTAGAACTGCACGCGATAGGCCAACATCCGACCGTCGTCGTCGAAGCCGACCTCCCATTCGGTCCGGTAGCGGTGCCGCTTACCGGTGCTCTGCATGTCTTCGTCTTTGTCGTAGACAAGGCGAGCCGAGCGGCCGGTCTTGGCGGCGACGAGCGCGGCGTAGATCGCTGGCAATGCGGCTTGCGTCTCTTTGCCACCGAAGGCCCCACCCATCCGTTGGCAGACGCAAACCACCTCGTGCATGCCGACGCCGAGGGCCTCGGACACAACATGCTGAATTTCTGTGGTGCTCTGCGTTGACGAGTGGACGACGATTTGCCCAAGTTCTCCCGGGTACGCAAGGGCGGCCTGCGACTCAAGGTAGAACTGCTCCTGCCCCAGATTGCGAAAGACGCCCGAAAGCCGATGCGGCGCCCTATCCATCGCCGTCTGAGCATCGCCACGCCTGATAGTGCGAGGCGGTCCGATATAGCGATCAAGCTCGATTGCTTTCTCGATCGACAGAATCGGCTCCGTCGGCGCCACGTTGATTTCGACGAGCCGCTTTGCCTCGGCGAGCGCTGCGGGCGTCTCGGCAGCGACCAGCACCACTGGTTGGCCGACGTAGCGTACATCGCCGTCGGCAAGAATGGGCTCATCGCGAAAGAGGGGGCCGATGATCTTTTCGCCCGGAATATCGTTGGCCCCGAGCAACGCAACCACGCCAGGCACGGCGGCAGCTTCGTCGAGCTTGATCGATTCGATCCGGCCACTCGCCACGGGACTGCCAACGAAGCCGACCAGCAACTCATCGCGTCGCGGCGGTAGGTCGTCGATGTACGGCGCCGCACCGGTCACGTGACCGACTGCAGAATCGTGCGGGATGGCTTTTCCGACGCTTGGCATTGCAGCGTGATGGTTTGCGTGACTTGTTGGGACGGTTAGTGACTCGTAGCGAGCTGGCCAG
>JBCDCL010000271.1:0-5018 GCA_039182175.1 Planctomycetota bacterium | reverse complement strand
GGTAGGGCGAGAGATCCATCACCAAGGGCAGGACAACGGCCGAGCCGCGTGGCGCCAACTTCATTGCTTGCTGGCGTTCGCCTTCGGCGGTGAAGTGGATCCGTGCGGCGCCGTCGAGCATCCGCCGACCAGCGACGGATAGGTAGACCCGCTTCTTGAGACCTCGCTGCGTCATGCTCCAATCGTCGAGCATGCCGTGAACGCTTACCACGTAGGGCGTGCCCGTGCGGCGTGCTTCGGCAGCGATCGCCACATTGCACGGATCCCATGGGGTGTGCAAGTGGACCAAATCGGCTTCCGCGACTGCTGCCGTGACTGCCTCGCGGTCGGCGGCGCCAAGCGATAGCCAGGGCGTTAAGCTCCGTGAGATAACTTCCACACGTGGCATGCCCGGCTCGCCGGCTAGCCAGCTCTTGGGAACGTCTTGGGCATCGCCGGTCAGCAGCGTGACCTCGATGCCCCGTCCTTCGATGCCATGTGCTTCAAGGCTTTGCTCCGCGAGAGCCGACGTCAGATCAAGCACCGCACGGACGACGCCGCCCGCTTCTTCTACCACAGCGTCCACGTAGTGCAGGCATCGCAATGGCCGGTCGCTGGTGGTCGTTGGCAAGGTCAAAGCGAGGGCGTCTTTCCGTTAGGCTCGCTTCTCGGACGAACGGTGGCGAAGGGCGTTGCTATGCAGCGTAGATCGCGATTAGAGGGTGGCGCCGCGTAGCAAGCGTAGTTCACACCGGCCCCCAGTGCACCATCACCTGCTTGGCGCCTACCGACGGGGCGACGGGCCGCTCGACATCGCCGCCACGACCGTGCCAACGCCTACCAGCGCCGCAAGCCCCAGGAAGGTCCAACGGTAGAGCCGGTGCATGGTGATCTGTTGGCGGGTCGCTTCTTCCTGTGGATTCTCAAACGGGTCGAGCCGGCCGCGAACGGTGATCGGCCGGTACTCGCGTCGCCAAAGTTCCCAACCGATGCGTGGCGTCCACTCTTCCACGTTTTGGGCAATCAGTTGGCTGCGGAGTTCGCCGTCGAAGTCGCCTGGCGGTGGTGGTTCAGACACCCAGAACTGGGCGCCGATCGCTGCGAGCACGAGAAAGGCGAGCAAACCTGCGGTGAGAACACCTTGGCGAAAGCCCCATCCACTGCGGTCTCCGCCGACCGGTGCTGCCTGCTCTGCGAGGGGCAAGGCCTGAACCTTGCTCCAGGAGGGTACTTCGAGCTTGGCGCCGCACCCACAAATGACGGTTTCGCCCGCCTGGCGAGGCTCAACGGGGATCGACTCGCCGCAGGTACAGGGGAGCAGGTGGGTGGCCATCGCCTAAGTCGTTAGCGGGCAGTCAGATGCAGCGGTGGCGCCGGGACCCGCGTGGGTTGGCACTGCGTCGGTCGGCACTGGCGACGAGGTGGGCGCCAGCATGGGCGGTTGGTAATCGCTCTATCGTACGGATTTTTCCGCTTTTGACTATGGACCGGGCCACTCGTGGGAATAGAATTAGACTGCACCAAGTTGTCGGTGAGAAATTGTTGATTTTGGCGTGCTGCGAAGCCCAAACCCAGCGAAGCTGACTTAGCCCAGCTGGGGTTTGCCGCAGGCATCCACCCGCTCAGCATTTTCTAGCCGCAACAACCTACCGCAATTGGGTGTCTAGGACGCGGGGCCGAGCACCAGTATCAGGGACGCGCCACCCAATTGCCAACAGCTTTGCAGAGCGTAATGCGTTCGCTTCCAAACGATGCATAGAAGTGTGCTCGATTGTAAGTGATCATTTTTGTCTCGCAGAGTAAGCGGAGGTTTCGCCTGAATGCAGCAAACCTTGGCCCAGCCCCATAGCCAGAGCAACCGTCCAATCAGAACGACCGGTTTGGCGTTGTCGAATTTGTCGCTCGCAGATTGCTTAACGCACCATCGACGGCCTTAACGCACCATCGACGGGTGGCCAATAGCGATTAAGTGTGACCGAAGGTTCACGGCAAGACGGGTTACGGTAAGACGGGCCTCAGTCAGGGCGAGTAGCAGACAGAGCGATTGGAGTGAGTTGAGGTTGATTTCCTACAAGGTCGGCAAAGGTTGGAGCCGCCCACATCGCGGAATTCATCTCTGAGATGTATGGAAATCGACGGTAGATCAGATGATCGGGCGTTTTGGTTGAGGGATCGCAGAAACTTTTTGTTCTCTCTGGCAGTAACAACGACAACGCAACGACAGAGCAAGTCGCCCATTTGCTGGGAAGCCATATTGCTGAGAAGTCGTAGCAGTCGCTGTGAAATGGTAGAGGGCAGCCGCGGTGGCAAGCAGCCGGGCCAAACAGGCCTAGGCTTGCGACGCGAGTAGAACAAAACCAACTGCGGGCAGCAGGCGAGAATAACGAGGCAAAAGCAACAAGAGACGACAATCGGCAAAGCTTGCCACCGGACTATCAACCTGGCCGGCTAAGTCAACCGTAACGTAATCCCTTGCCAAATGCTCCGCTCGCCGTAAACCGCAACCACAGAGTGTTAGAATTAGTTGACCATGTTTCTGAAGGCGCTTTGCAGTAAAGGGGTTTGATTCACTAGCAGATCAGCCCTGGGTGGGTTGATCTCGCGCCGCGTTTGTCGATGCGTTGCTCAGGAGAGTCCTTTAGCCTCTTGAGTCTCGCTACCGACGCCTTCGTCCAACCCGTTCGCCAACCGACCTGTCCGCAGCGTGGCCCTTTACCTACCAGGGCGCGGCGACAGAACTGGCGAAACGCTTACGGCCGGCTCGCACAACTTGCTCAACTAACAACCCAGTTAGACAAGCAGTGAGCCACCAGCTTCCCCCTGAAGCTGCCCCAAGCCACAAGCGATCGACGAAGCAAGCCGCGGCAAACAATCAACCAACAGCAGAATCGCCGACACGTTTTTGGGTAGGAGTTTTTAGCTTTGTACGAACCTCTTATTGATCCCGACCTTGATGAAGCGGGCGCCGTCGCCACCGAAGCCGTCAATGCCTTGGGCACCGGCGTAGCGACCGCCGATGACGATAGCGAACCACCCACCGGGGCACTGTCTACCGACGTGGAAGAGACCGACGACGATGAATCCGGTCTCCTGGATGGCGACGATAACGAGTCGTGGTCCGACGACCCCGTGCGAATGTACCTGACGCAGATGGGCGAGATCCCGCTGCTCACCCGCAAAGAGGAAATCTGCCTCGCACGCCGGATTGAAAACACCCGGACCGAATTCCGCCGCAAGCTGCTGGCCTGCGACTACGTGATTCGCAATGCGGTCAAGATTCTACAAAAGGTCCATCGCGGCGATCTGCCGTTCGACCGCACGGTGCAGGTGTCGGTGACCGACCGGCTGGAAAAGGATCAAATCCTCGGCCGCATGCCGCACAACTTGCAGACGCTCGAAACGCTTCTCGAGCGTAATGCCGAAGACTACCGCATCGCGACCAGCAAGTCGCAAAAGATGGCGGTCCGTCGGGCGGCGTGGAAGCGGCTCGGTCAGCGGCGTTGCCGGGCGGTGACGCTGGTAGAAGAACTCGGCCTGCGGACGCCCCGCATCGAGCCGATGATCGATCAACTCTTCCAGTTTCACTACCGCATCCAAGATTTGAGCAAGCAACTTGCCCAAATGAAGCGGGATCGCCGGCCGATGGCCGAGCGGAAGCCGCTCATCATCGAGTACCGCAACATCCTACGGGCTCTGCAAGAGACGCCCACCAGCCTGCGGAACCGCGTGCGACTGCTTCGCCAAGTCTACGCCAAGTACCAGCACGCCAAGCGTGGTCTGTCCGAAGGCAACTTGCGACTGGTGGTGTCGATCGCCAAGAAGTACCGCAACCGGGGCCTGTCGTTCCTGGATCTGATCCAAGAAGGCAACGCCGGTCTGATGCGTGCGGTCGACAAGTTTGAATATCGCCGCGGCTTCAAGTTCTGTACCTACGCCACGTGGTGGATTCGCCAAGCGATCACCCGCGCCGTGGCCGATCAAAGCCGGACGATCCGCATCCCGGTCCACATGGTCGAAACCATGAGCCGCGTCCGCAACGTCAGCCGGATGCTACTGCAACGTTTGGGTCGCGAGCCGACGATCGAAGAGACGGCCCGCGCCGCCGATTGCACGATCGAAGAAGCTCGCCGCGTGCTGGCCATGAGCCGCTATCCGATCAGTCTCGACCGCCCTGTGGGCAACAGCGAAGACAGCCACTTTGGCGACCTGCTGCCCGACACCGGCGCCGAGAGCCCTGCCCTGGGCGCCGCTCAGGAGATGCTCCGCGGCCGGATTGGCAAGGTGCTCAAGACGCTTAGCTACCGCGAGCGTGAGATCATTAAGCTCCGCTACGGCTTGGGCGACGGCTACAGCTACACGCTCGAAGAAGTGGGCCACATCTTCAAAGTGACCCGCGAGCGTATTCGCCAAATTGAGGCGAAAGCCGTTCGTAAGCTCCAGCAACCGAGCCGCAGCGCCGAGCTGGTAGGCTTCCTAGACTAGCCACCGGCGAGCTGCAACCGGCTACCGACAATCACTTTCGAGGCCCCGCGGACGACCCAGCCGCGGGGCCTTTTTCGTGCGCTGCCGCCATCGGCGACACCCACTCGCCGGAGGGACGACGCCTGCGATTGCAGCTATAGTAGGGCCTTCCAGCCAACCGCTTCTCTCAATGATTCGCAGAGGTCCTCCCTATGGTGTCGATCGCCAACCGGTTTGCAGCAAGAGGCATTGCCTTCATTCTCGCGTCCATGCTTGTTTGCGGGAGTTTGTCGATCGCCGACGCTCAACCGGCCACCGAGCAGGCGAAATATCAAGATGCCTCGGCGCCGATCGCCGATCGAGTCGAAGACTTACTCAAGCGGATGACGCTAGCGGAAAAAGTCGGCCAGCTTCATCAGGTAAGCGCTCACGGCGGTGACGAACAACGCTTCCTAACCGCCGCCCGCGAGGGGCGAATCGGCTCGCTACTGAACGTCGCGTTCGATGGCGTGAAGGTCGATGCCGATGGCGTCTATCAAGAAGACTCTAGCCAGTTCTTCGCCAAGGATCCTGAGCGG
>JBCDCL010000270.1:0-5038 GCA_039182175.1 Planctomycetota bacterium | reverse complement strand
CTTTTTGTTGATGTCGTCCATCGTTTCGGCGGCTTGAAGGGCTTGCTGGTCTTCGGCGAAGAGGGGCATCGAGAGCGTACTGGTTCGCTGCAGGCCGAGGAGCGTGACGCCTGCTTGGAGGGGAATGCCGCCCGGGGGGCGGGCGTCCCAGGCGGTGATCAGGGCACGGAGCAGCGTCGGCGTATCGTGCGTGTAGCCAACCGGGACGCGAACCGACCAGCGTGGCGCCTCTCCTAGGTACCGCACCTGCACCGCGAGGTGGCGGGCGGAGTAACCCTCTTTGCGTAGCCGGGCGGCCGCTTTGTGCAGCAAGCGGACGAGCACCGCTCGGGCGCCGTCGTCGGTCCGCAAGGCGGGCGCCAAGACGTGCGAGTGACCGATCGTTTGCCGCTTGGTTGGCTTTTCGCCAATCTCATCGCCGCGTAGCCAATGCCACCACTGTTCGCCGAGCACGCTGTTCCAGAGCTCACGCATCGCCGGCTTGGAGAGACTGCATAGCTGGCGAGTGCAGGTGACGCCTCGGTTGGCGAGGCGCCGCTGCATGTTGCGGCCAATGCCGGGCAGGTCGGTCAGCTTGAGCGAGTGAAGCCGATACGGCAGATGAGCCCGAGTGATGATCGATAGCCCGTTTGGCTTTTGCAGGTTGCTGGCGACCTTGGCGAGGAACCGATTGGGCGCCAGTCCGACGGAGCAGCGGAGATGAGGGCCAACTTGATCGAAGATCGCTTGCTTGACGGCGTGGCCCTTTTGCTCGGCCCGCTCGGGGCAGCGATCGGGCGGCGCCAGCGGGCAGACCATCTCGTCGATCGAGCAGACTTTTTCGATCGGCAGCACCGACTCCACCGCTTTGAGAATCTGGTGATGCGTTTCGATGTAGTGCTCGTGCCGACCTTCGACGAGTTGCAGGTCGGGGCACAACTGCTTGGCGAGGCCGACGTTGACGCCTGTCTTGACGCCAAACGGGCGGGCCTCGTAGCTGACGGCGATGCAGCAGGTGCGGTCGGTCATCGTCGGCACCACCGCCACGGGGCGGCCCCGCAGATGCGGCTGCCGCTGCTGCTCGACCGATGCAAAGTAGGCATTCATGTCGAGAAAGAGCCAATCGACGGTCGACCGTTCGGCAGTGGCGGACGAGTGGTGCATTTATGTACACTATTCGATCCGCCCCGCGTGTCAACTTTAGCGGGGCCGCTTTTTTCGCCGGATGCGTGGCGCCTCGTTCTGCCCGGCGGTCCTAAGCTCTTTGGTAGGCGGGCATTGCCGCCCGTGGGGGATGGCGGTATTCTTATGAATTCGCTGTAGCCGGCGGTCCAGCAGTACCGGCGGCGTCAAAACGGCGACAGGCCAGCGTAGCTCAATTGGCAGAGCACAGCATTCGTAATGCTGGGGTTATGGGTTCAAGTCCCATCGCTGGCTCTTATTGGGCGCTAGTTGTCAGGCGCTAGGCGCCGGTTGCCTAGTGGTTGACTGTCTTTCGAGAGTAACTAGTGCCGAGCGCCTCCCACCTAGCGCCTATCCAGGAGTCTTGATGTCTATTGGCATGACCACCGGGACCGAAACGCCCGTCAAGCAGATTGTTCTATCGACGGCGGCGTTTGGGCCGAATGAGATTCGCGATATTACGACCGCTATCTCAGCCAACTACTCCAAGTATCGCGAACTGCGTGAAGCGGTTGCCGAGCTTGAAGAGCAAGAGAATCGCACTCCGGCGACGGCGGCCCGGCTGGGCGTTTGCCTCTATTTGCTCGGACGATATTCCGACGCGATTGCGATGCTGTCCAATAGCGATGGCGGCGCCCTGACGCACTACTACCTGGGGCGTTCGCAGCTGGCCCTCGACAAGTACGAAGAGGCACTGGCGGCGTACGAATCGTCGGCACGCGCAGGCTACGATCCGGACACTATCGCCCTGGCGACTGCCGAAGCCTACCGCTACGCAGGCGACACCGAAAAGGCGCTTGCCAAGCTTGACGATCTCTCCGGCGCCGTTGAGCAGACGGCAGAGTGCCTCTACCAGCGAGCGGCCACCGTGCAAGCTTTGGGGGGTTCGCCCGACGAAGTTGTGACGTACCTCGAACGCGCTGTGGCTGCCGATGGCGAACACGCCGGCGCCCTGTTTGGCTTGGCTTTGGAGAACGATCGCCACGGCAATGATCACGAAGCACGCGACTTGTACGAACGGGCGAGCGTGCAATTCCCAACGCACGTTGGCACACTGCTCAATTTGGGCGTCTTGTACGAAGACATGGAACAGTACGAGCGGGCCAAGGGCTGCTACCAGCGGATCTTGGACGCATTCCCGTCGCACGAGCGGGCTCGGCTCTTCTTCAAGGACGCCGACGCCAGCCGCGACATGTACTACGACGAGGAAGCACGCCGGCAGCAAGATCGCATGAGCCAGGTGCTCAGCATTCCGGTCACCGACTTCGAGCTATCCGTCCGCAGCCGCAACTGCCTGCAAAAGATGGGCATTATGACGCTCGGCGATTTGACCGAGACCACCGAGCAAGAGTTGCTGGCGAGCAAGAACTTTGGCGAGACGTCGCTCGTCGAAATTCGTGACATGCTCACTTCCAAGGGCTTGGAGCTGGGGCAGTTCGCCAACCAGCGTCGCGAAGAAGAGCCCGCCTACGATCCCGACAGCATGTCGGCCGACGAACGGGCACTGCTCGACCGACCGATTTCGGACCTCAACCTCTCGGTCCGGGCCCGCAAGTGCATGGTGCGTCTCGGTTTGACAACGGTCGGCGAGCTGCTCCGCCGCACGGGAGACGATCTGCTGGAGTGCAAGAACTTCGGCGTGACCAGCTTGAACGAAGTTCGCGAGAAGCTTACGCAAGCCGGCTTGAAGTTGCGAGGCGACTGATCGCGACTGCGGATTTCGGAATTGGGATTGCAGATTGAAGGACGGATGAAGGCATGTCGCAGGCCAATCCGCAGTCCGCAATCGACAATCCGCAATCGATCCACGCTGTTGGGTTTGAACTGCTCGGCGCCGATCCGTCTTGTGCGGCGCGTCGGGCCCGTTTGCATACGCCGCATGGTTCGGTTGAGTTGCCGACCTTCATGCCGGTGGGCACCGTCGGCGCGGTTAAAGGTGTGGAAGTTGACCGCGTTCGCGAAACGGGCGCCCAGATTGTGCTGGGCAACACCTACCACCTGACCCAGCGACCCGGCGAAGAGACCGTCGCTAAGCTAGGCGGGCTGCATCGGTTCACGGGTTGGACCGGTCCGATGCTGACGGACAGTGGCGGCTTTCAGGTCTTCAGTTTGTCGAGTTCGGTAAAGGTCGACGAGCAAGGCGCCACGTTTCAGTCGCAGCACAACGGCGACCGCATTCATCTTACGCCAGAGCGGTCGGTCGAGATCCAAGAAGCGCTCGGCAGCGACATCGCCATGGTGCTCGACCATGTGCCACCGTTGCCAAGCACTCGCGATGTGATTGCCGACACCATGCAGCGGAGTGTCCGCTGGGCTCGGCGTTGCCAAGAGCATGCGTTGCGCGATGGCGTTTCTGAGCGGCAATCGCTGTTCGCCATTGTGCAAGGTGGGCTCGAAGATGACCTTCGCCAAGAGTCTGCCGAGCAGCTCGTGGAAATGGAATTCGCTGGATACGCAGTGGGCGGCCTGAGCGTCGGCGAGGCGCCCGAGGAGATGTACCGCGCGATCGAGGCCACTACGCCCTTCTTGCCGCAGGATCGGCCGCGGTACTTGATGGGTGTCGGCACGCCGACCGACTTGCTCGAAGCCATCGGCCGCGGGATCGACATGTTCGACTGCGTGATGCCAACTCGCAACGGGCGGAATGGATTGGCTTTTACGGCCCACGGACCGCTTCGGCTCCGCAATCGCCGGCACGTGTATGACACGCGTCCGCTCGAAGAGGACTGCCCCTGCCCTGCCTGCCAGCGTAGCCGCGGGTACCTGGCTCATCTGTTTCGGGCGAAAGAGATGCTGGGGCCCATTTTGCTGTCGATCCACAACTTGACCTACTACCAGCGTCTGATGGCAGGCGCCCGCGAGGCGATCGAGGCGGGCCGATTCCTGGAGTTCAAACAGGCGAAGCAGGGCGACTGGGCGAAAGCCACCGGCGAGGGCTGATTGGCAGCGATTCAGCTCATGATCGCCGGCGCCAGCCGGCAGCGTTTGCCCTGCCGATTCACACTGCAAAACCCCCCTTCCCCGTTATGGCGCTTCACTTTATGCTTCTCGTTTCGGCGCCAGCGGTCCGGCCCGGCCATGCGTGGGCCGAGCCGTGCAGCTCTGACATGGCGTTGGCGTTTGAGGGCGGATCGGCCCTCTTCGGCGGGCCGGCCTGTTGCGGTCGTCGGAAACGGCGCCAATCGGTAGGCACCTAGCGGCGGTCTCTTGTGACTTTCAACCCGGCGTACTTGATTGCAAACGGGCCCAACCTCCAATTGGAAGGATTGGACCGCTTGCTCGCGCCGTTTGGCGCCCTCGCTAGCAAGGCGCCAGCACTGACCGCATCGTCCCTCCAACTATCGCCGCTGCTCGCGCAGGATGCGGCGCCGCCCAGTCCCTTCGGCGGACTCTTCTTCCCGATGATGATGGTGATGCTGCTGGCCTATTTTTTGTTGCTTCGGCCGCAGCAAACCAAGGCGCGTCGCTACGAAGAGATGCTGCAGAATTTGAAGGAAAACGATCAGGTCGTCACCACTGGCGGTATCTATGGCGTGATCACCAACATTCAGCGAGATGCCGAGCGTGTAACGCTGCGGGTGGACGACGCCACTGGCGCCAAGATCCGCGTCGGTATATGGGCCATCTCCCATATGGCCGCTGACGACAAACCAGACAAAGCCGCCAGCGATGGCGGAAAGAAGACAGACACCAAAACCAAGAAGTAGCTCGACCGCTCCTGCGGACTCGGTTAGCCCACGATGGGCGACCGACCGCAAGCGAAGCCCCGGTCGATCCTTTGCTGAAGAAACAAAGACATGACGAATTCCCGTAATTCACGAAACGCTGACTCGGTCTGGCGCCAAGGATTCTGCCTACCGCTTTTGCTGCTCGCTTT
>JBCDCL010000269.1:0-5039 GCA_039182175.1 Planctomycetota bacterium | reverse complement strand
TGGATGTCGATCTCTTCTGGTTTGACGCCGGGAAGATCGAGCTTGGCTTCAACCGCAGCGTCGGTTTCCGTCACATCGGCCGACGGAACGTTGTGTCCGACGAACCAGCCTTGCTCGCCATCATCCCATAGCCGACCGACTAGGTTCTCCATTTCTTCCAGCATGCCATGGCGTGGCTCTCGCCAGAGCGAAGGGAAGAGGCGCCGTCGCGGCGCAATCGCGGTAGTCATTGTGTCTCTCCTTTCTGCACGTTGTAGGCTTCGTCCGAGCGCGACACCTGCTGGAGCTACCAAAGGCTCACGCTCGCTCGTGCGCTAACTCTTACCGATGCCACACCTGTATTCGCTGCAACGCTCGTGCCGATCCGACCAATCGCTTTTTCCCAAGAGCAACCGCTTGGACTACGTGCGAACGGGCACATCGACGCCGGCGACAGCACACTTCCGAGAAATAGCTAAGCGATTAGTGGCACGCACGTACTCGTCGAACGCCCTCTTACAGCACCTCGATCGCACGGAGACGAGCTTCGATCAGATCGCCTGATTGGCAAAAATCTGCTCGGTCGCTTTGGCAACCGCGGCGGACAGATCGGCCAGCTTCACCGGCTTGGCAAGAAACGCAACAACCTGATCATTCAAATCGGCCTGCAAGTCCTCCTGGCGATAATGGGCCGAGATCAGGATCGTCGGTAGCGGCCTTGGCGTCGACAGAGCACGCATAGCTTCGATGCCGGTTGTGCCTGGCATCCGAATATCTGTGATCAACAAGTCAGGCTGTATGGCGAGACACATGTTGATCAACTCGTCACCATCGGCGGCGACCACCACCACTTTGTGGCCGAGGCTGGCGAGCGCTTTGGCAAAGTAATCACGGACCTCAGGCTCGTCATCCGCGATGGCGATCTTGAGACTTCGCCCCATGGCAACTATCGCGGTAGGGTGATGCAGAAGTGCGCTCCCGAAGCGTCGGCTTGTGCGACCGACAACTCGCCTCCATGCGCCTGGACAATCTTCCGGGCAATCGCCATGCCTAAGCCGGTCCCCTTCGACTTGGTCGTGTAAAACGGCTCGAAAACCCGTTCTTGCTGCTCTCTGTCGAGGCCGGGACCATTATCTGCGACCGTGATGGCCACCATCTCGTCTTGCGAACTGTGCGTTTGTGTCACACCGATCGCTAGTTCCACCGGCTCGGGACATGCGGCGAGCGAGTTCTCGAACAAATTCCGAAAGACTTGCACCATCCGCGATTGGTCTACCTGGAGCGTGATATCTGTCGACTTCGGCAGTCGCAAGTTGCTTTGTATGGCAGGGTAGCTCGCACACGCTTGGTCCCAGGCTTCGGTGAGCAGTTTTCCCAGCGGATGGGGACGAGCGTTGGTAATCGTCAAAGGCGCCGCGTACTCTCGCACCTCTTCTAGCAGGGCTCGCAAACCGTCGCTAGCGGCTTCGATCTTGTCGAGCTGCGTCACCAATCCATCAGCATCGGCAGCCCTAGAGCGACAAAGTTCGACGCCGATTTGTATCTTTTGCAGCAGGTTGCGACTCTCATGCGCGACGCTCGCCATCGCTTCGCCGAGCGCGGCCAGTCGCTCGGACTGCACCAGACGCCGCTCATACTCTTTACGCTGGCTCAAATCCTGCATAATGCCGGTGAAGATACGTCGCTCGCCCAGCATCACTTCGCTGACAGACAGGTGCAGTGGGAATTGCGATCCGTCGCGACGCTGACCCACGACCTCTCGCCCAACGCCGATGATTTTCTTCTCGCCTGTTTGCAAATAATTTGCCAGGTACCCATCGTGCGCTTGCCGATGCGGAGCCGGCATGAGCACCGATACGTTTTGCCCAACCAACTCATCCGCTTGGTACCCAAACATCGCTTCGGCCGCCGGGTTGGCTGACTCGCAGATGCCTTGCTCGTTGATCGTAATGATCGCCTCGACCGCCGCATCGAAAATGGCGGCCAGCCGGGCTTCGTTATCCAGAACGTCTGCCTCGGCCGCAC
Source organism: Planctomycetota bacterium (assembly GCA_039182175.1). GTDB lineage: Bacteria > Planctomycetota > Planctomycetia > Pirellulales > Lacipirellulaceae > JBCCQL01. The sequence continues at coordinate 3,035 of JBCDCL010000269.1, read as the reverse complement.
GCTGAGCGGTGATGTCGTGGACGACACCAATGAAATTGGTCACCCGATTCGTTGCGTCGCGCACCGGAGAAATAGTTAGCTCATTCCAGAAGGGCGTGCCGTCCTTGCGGAAGTTGCGCAGCACCGTTCGGTAATGTCGACCTTCGCGAATGGCGATGCGAATGCGATTAAGCCCCGGCTGTGCGCGCTCACCCGCTTGCAAGAAACGGCAATTGCGACCGATCACCTCGGCGGCGGCGTAGCCCGTGATCTTCTCAAACGCCCGATTGCAATACACGATTGGATTATCAGCCAACGTCGGATCGGTAATAACGATCCCCAGCGTGGCTGCATCGATGGCCTGCTCTCTCAGGCTGAGAGCTCCGGCCGCTCGCACGCGGTCGGTCGTATCTAGCAGCACCGCGACAAACGCAGGCTGACCGCCAAACTCAGTCAGTTGCAGTCGACCCTCGACGCCGTACGTCGTGCCATCTTTGCGGCGATAGCGTGTGTCGACATAAACGCTCTCGACTTCGCGATTCAACAGCGATTGAAGGGTCGACTCAAAGCGAGTCGCATCGCTGTTGGCTAACAAATCGCGTGGCGTCCGTTTCTGAAGTTCCGCAAGCGAGTAGCCCAGATTGTCGCGAGCCCGCCGATTGACGCGGATAAACCGTCGGTCGTGGACATCGAAGAGATAGATCTCGTTGATCGCTTCTTCGAAGATCCGACCACACTCGTGATCAAAACGCTCCAGCGAATAGGGCGATTCCGAAGCCATGGAACACTCGCAATTGCGGCTAGCGGCGGCGATTTCGCTGTGCGGAATTCGCTGCACCGACTGTTTTCCATTTTCGCCGGGCGACGCTCTCGCAGCAAGGCGCGTGCGTGTCACTCACCGCCAGATCGCAGTGCGTGGCGTCTCTGCTCGACGTGCTCTCGGCGTGACGACATCGCTGCAGCGATCGGGCCGGCAATCGACGACATGGGGAACCGCGATGTGTCGATCGTGAAATCGTAGAGCCGCGAATCGTTTGGATCTCGGCCGAAGTAGCTGCGGACAAACTGGGTCCGGGTTTTGTCGGCCTCATGCACCTCGGCCGCCGCCTCTTTTTCGGTCAGTCCCAGCTTGGTCGCCATCCGTTTGATACGGAACTTCTCGGGGGCGATCAGCCGGACACGCAGCGTCCGCTCGATGGGGAGCACCTGTGCGGCGCCGCGTCCGAGGATGATGCAGTCGCCGTGGCAGTAGAGTGCGAGCAGAATTTCTCGCAGCCGGATGGCAAAGCCGACGCCTGTGATGGTCTTTGTGGAGCGAAATCCCTGGATCGCTTCACTCAGCCAGCTTGGGCAGTGCTCGTCCAGCGCGGCAACCAATTCGGAACTTACGCCGGCGTCGTTGGCGATCTTGTCCACCAACTCGCAATCGTACAACGGCCAATTGATCCGCTCGGCCAGTCGACGCGCAATCTCCGATCCGCCGGCGCCTCGCTCGCGACTAATCGCAATGGTCATCGCTGGCAACGCGTCGTGCGCGGGCGGCATCGTGAGCAAAGCGCCCCGCTCACGCCAGTGGCGGTAAGCTTGATCGAGGCTGGCGGCGAGGGCATTGGAGCGTGTGGTCATGATCAAACTCCTCTGAGAAAAGTGTGCAAACCCCGTCCGCCGGCCCGCCCGGCTATCTCCATTCTCGTCTCCGAGTGAGCAACGAACAAACTAATTGCAAAACGTGTGCCTACTGTCAGATGCCCACCTATATTTCACGCTCGTCTGACGCCATGCAGATCCTCGACGCACTGACGTTTGTGTTTTGCACAATCGGCAGCACCAAATCGGCCACCAAGGGCAAATGGTCTGATGCATGCTTCGCAAGCTGGTTACTCACGACGTAGGTATCCAGCACCTCCAAGTCCGCCGTCGTGAAGATATGGTCGATTCGCGTCACAGGCCGCCAACTCAACCAAGTAGGTTGGGCAGGCGAGAGGCCTTCGACCACCTGGGTGTCGATAAGCCGTTTGCTCAATACGCGGTACTGGCTTGAAGTAGGCCCAAGATTGAAATCACCACACAAGACTAGAGGGCCAGTCGCCATGGCAAGGCCAAGCCAATCGTCTCCGACCAGCGACTCAAGCTGACGCAGCCGATCTTTTGGCGTGACTGCGAGGTGGGTGTTGAGCACCTGTAGCGGCTGGCCATCGACGGTCACCTCGACCCACAATACGCCGCGAGGCTCGCCATTCGGTCTACGGGGAGCGGCCAAGGGTCCTGCTTTCACCAGTTTCACCGGATGGCGGCTAAGAATCGCATCGCCGAATTGCTCTTCTTCGCACGACCAGGCTGGATGAAAATGATGGATCATCTCCAATTGTCGAGCGATTTCCCTCGCCTGATCGACCCCGCCCGATCGCTGGCGCGGTGCATCTAATTCTTGCAAGGCGACGATATCTGCCCGCGATCGCGCGATCACACGAGCGATACGCTCAATCGATAACCGATTGTCCATACCGACGCAGGCATGAACGTTGTAAGTCATCACACGCACGGGGACGCGTGAATCAGACGAGTCGGCGCCGGCTCGGATTTGAGTGTGCGTATCCTTGGCGAAGTAATCGAGCACGGCCTGCCGGAGTTCGATCGGGCGAGCGTACCCTCGTTTGACCGTTGCCAAGGGCAACTCGGCTGGCGCCGTGACAAAGGCGTGCGTCTCTTCGGTGCCCGGGCCGGCGTGGGCCCCATGCTGCTGTGGAAAGGCAATGGAATCGCCCGCTTTGTCCCAGCCGCACAGCACAAGCGAACCGGCATCGACGTGATTCGCCAGTCGCACCAAGTCCATCGCCACATCGTCGCGAAAAGGATGTGTCTCGCCCAAAACTTCCGCTGCGTCTTCTGGCAGATGATAAACCCCGTCGGCGCTATAGGCCCAAGTCGACGTCTCCGTGTCAGGCAACAGCACCAGCGGGCAGTACCTTTCCGAAACCAAGCGGATGGCAAGACGCTGCCTTGGCTCCTCGCCTACGGCTGGCGAGTAGAAAAAACCGACGGGTCCATTTGCCACG
>JBCDCL010000268.1:0-5039 GCA_039182175.1 Planctomycetota bacterium | reverse complement strand
TGACCGACCAACGCGCCGTCGAGCAACGCTGCTCGGCAAAGCCCGACCGCCTCTTCCAGCGTAAAGGCGCCTTCCACCGATCGTGGACCATCGACGTGAACCACACTCGATCGACTAAGTACGCGGCACGCGACGTCGGCGAGGAGTTTGCCCCAGCGGCTTCGCACCAAGTCGTTCACCAGTAGCAATTGGCCAGTCACTTGCGAAAGATTCTCGAGCAACGCAACCGCGTCGTCTGCCCTCAGATGGTGGAGGAACAGCGAGCATGTCACGATGTCGAACTGCTCAGCCGGCGGATCGGTAAGCACATTCCGTTTCTCGAACCGGACGTTGCTTGCCGCCTTCGCTACGGATGCCTGGGCATGCTGGATGGCGGTCTCGCTGATATCGCAGCCAACGATGTCGAGTTCGATGCCTGCTGCTGCGGCGCGGCGCTGCAAGTCGATCGCCACGTCGCCACCGCCACTAGCAACATCGAGCACGCGGAAGTGGCGCCGCCCAGTTTCGGCGGCCAATTGCTTAATCGGTTTCGCCAGCAGGCTGGCGCTACCGCTTGCGCGATTCAACCTAGCTAATCCCCGCAAGGCCGATACGTGCAGAGACGGCTCCAGGTCCGGCTGGTCCATCACTTCGGGCTGGAGATGACGCTCGGCAAGCGACAAAAAATACTCGGCGGTGGGACAGTCTTGGATCGCTGGCTCGGCCAGCTGGCCAGCGATCAGAGGTGGGCCTTCGGATGCGGCAAACGGCGCCGACACTCAAACTCGGACTCGGCCGAGGCGGTCAAAAGTACCCCCAAGGGGAGTCGAACCCCTGTCTCCGCCGTGAGAGGGCGGTGTCCTGGGCCACTAGACGATGGGGGCGTGGCCGAAAATCCGTGTAGAGTGGTGCTGCACAGCAAGCTGCTGAACGCAAGTAACCAGTATGCGGGGATGAAGCATTCCGGACAAGGCCCGCAATAAGCCGCAAAGTAGCCGACGCACTCGTGCAGCCGATCGGGCTACGCGGTGATTCCTTGCGTCAGCTTCATGAATGCTGTCTCCAGATCGATTTCCTCCTCGCAGAACGTCTGCAGCCGAAAGCCTTCGGCAATCAGCAGCGACGCCAGTGTGGACGGATCTCGCTCGTCCGCGACGAGCGTTACCCTCAGTTCGTCGCCGGTTGTTTGGACATCGGTTACCAAGGAATGCTCGCGAAGAATTCGGGCGGCGTTTTCCTGATTTTCGGCGACGGCAACACGCAACACCAACTGCTGGCGTAGTTGTGCCATCAGGGCTTCGATCGTGTCGTTGTATTGCAGCTCGCCCCGTTCGATGATGCCGACCTTGTTGCAGATGTCTGCTAGCTCCGGAAGAATGTGGCTCGACACCATGATTGTCTTCCCGGTCGCCCCCAGGCGTTTGATGAGGTCCCGCATCTTTATTCGAGCGCGAGGGTCGAGGCCGCTTGCCGGTTCGTCAAGCAACAACACTTGCGGATCGTGAAGCAATACGCGAGCCAGTCCGAGCCGTTGCGTTTGGCCGCGGGAGAGCGTATTGGCGTTAGCGTCTCGTTTGAAATCGAGATCGACCAATTCAAGAACTTCATCGCACTTTTTGCGGCGGGCTTCCCCTTTAATCCGGTAGGCGGCAGCGAAGAACTCGAGGTACTCCGTCACCTTCATATCGTCGTACACACCGAAAAAGTCGGGCATGTAGCCAATGATCCGGCGGATTTCTTTCGGGTTGTTGTAGATCGAATAGCCGCCGACGTATGCCTCACCCCACGTTGGGGCCAGCAACGTGGCGAGGATACGCATCGTGGTCGTTTTGCCGGCGCCATTCGGGCCGATGAACCCAAAGACGTCGCCTTTGTCGAGCTTGAGGTCGATCTCTTTGATCGCGAACAGCTCGTTGTACTTCTTCGTTAGGCCGCGTGTTTCGATCATGGAGGTGTTAGCAGCAGTAGGTCAGTATTCTCGTGCCGTGAGGACTTACGCACTCTCAAGCACGCAAAGCTACGGTTCACTCTCGACTTCCAGGACAAATCGATAGTAGGCGCGGTCGATTGCGGTTGGCTCTGCCCAAGCGTCGCCGTTTCTGAGTAGTTCGCTGCCACGCTTTCCCTCTTGCGGAGCGACGCGAGCGACAAGCACCGCCCTGCCCTGGTCTAGCGCCGTCGAGAGATCGGTGAAGCCTTGGAAATGGTTCGGTAAGCCCGTGAAGGCGGGGCCGCCGAGTGCTTCGGTGAACATCATCAGATGCAGCAGGGCATCGAGATCGAGGTCTTGGATTTCGACAGTCGGCACCCGGTCTGTCGGTCGCACGCCGATCTCATTGTTGTCTGAGAGGTAGTCGCGACGCACCAGTGTCTTGAGCTTGATCGGCGCCCGTGCTTCTTCAGGAGCAACCGCGGCGCCGTCGGCGATGGTTCCCAATCGCCACGCCCAATCGCCGTAGCCTAGCCAGCATTCTTCGAGCTTGGCCCTGGTGTTGTTGACGAGCAGGCCTTCCAAAACGCCTGCCCCGGGGGACGCTAGAGTTGCATCGATGGCGTTCGCGCCGCCAGGATCCGTACGTGCGTGCCAAGATGCGATGAGCGACTTTGTCGAGCGGACATTGATCGGCAGGCCTCGTACGGCTGACAGATTGGCGACCTGTTGGTAGCGAGCATCGTGTGCGATGCCGGCGCCGGCGGAGCGTTCGAGGCCACCCAACCCACGTCCCGGAAGGCCAAGCCATGTGACTTCGGTTCGAGCATCCGCCACGGGCGTGCCGTCAGGCCAGCGGGGCGCCAAGGACACCTGCTGTTTTGTCGCCGCGGGTGAATAGGCTTGTGCCCATAGCGTGCCGCGGACGACGCCCGACGGTAAGTCGTGGTCGACCAGTTCGATCTGGTTCACCCTTGGCTCCTGGCCGGCCAAACGATGCGAAAGCCAATACGCCCCGCCGCCAAACAGGAAGAGGATCACAGGCAGCGTGATCCACGCCGCGCCGAAGCGACCGATGCCGCGCTCTAGCAGGAAGTAATCTACGGGGCCGAGCAGCAAAAGGTAGACAACCGCTGCGGCGACGATGGCCAGCATCGGCGTCGTTGTAACGCCAGAGAAGCGGGCCCCCAGGCGCTGCTGCAGTGCGCCCGACAAGTCGGTATAGCCACTGGTCACCAGGGCGCCGCTTGGCTGATCAGCTCGCAGGCCGGTCGTTTCGTTAGTGATTCCGCTCGCCCTGGCTAGGAAATCGGCTTTGCCTTTCCATTCTGTTAGGGGGCCGGCGCTAGGGTCGATGGCAAGAAATACGACTTCGCCAAATCCGCGTCGCTGCCGAATAACGATTGGCAAATCCGTTGCTTTCCCGCCTGCGTAGACTTCGATGCGGCCACGAACGTTGGCGAGGCGAGCGACCGGTATCGCTACGCGTCGTCCTCCGCCAATCGGCTGGTCGGCATTGATGTAACGTTCTATTGGCGTGGGATCGGTCAGCGTTACGACCTCGTCAAACACTCCTGGCGCCAGCTTGCTGAGCGGGCTTTCCGCCGCAAAGGCTTGCTTGGCGCCGGCAGCGCCAACCAGGATCAGTCGCCCGCCAGCTTCGACCCACTTCACCAAGGCGTCGGCCTGGCGAGCGTCAGGTAAGCGTTCGGTCAGATTCGTCGCCGAGGTGAGCGAAATCACCAACGCATCGACCGATTCGTAACCCGCCGGAACCAGCGGCAGCAAGTCTGCCTGGTCGATCACAGCAACGCGGGTCGGACGATCATCGCTCGGGATCGCTGCAGCAACAGAATCGGTTGACGCAGTAAGTTCGACAACCAAGCGATCAGTCGGCGAAAGCCCTCCGCGTATGGCGTCGTTTGTCGAATTGTCACTCGCCGAGAAAGTCCGGCTGGCAACAGTGCCCTGCCCGTCGCGCAGCCGCACCGTGAGTGGGGCGTCGCGTCTGCCGACGCGGATTACGCCCTGGGCTAGCTCGCCGGCGCCATTCTCGAGTGACGTAAGCGGATAGGTGACGGCGACCCCATCGCTGTCGGGTGCGACAACATCGACCGTGAGATCCGCGGCGCCGTCGGTTTGCACCCGAACGGGAGCCCACTTGCCGAGCTTGTGGTCGCCATCAAAACCAAGTTGGCAGCCCAAGATTTGCGGCTTGCCCCATGCCGCGGAAGTCGCTGAGAAGTGCGCAACCAGTATCGCTAAACAGAATACGCGAGCGATGACAGCGCGAAGGGACATGCAACTTCTTGGGCAGGAAGAGAAATGAACGAGCACTCCATTGTGACTCGGGCCCGCCGGAATCGCTAGGAGAAGTGACACAGGCTTTGAGCACGTCCGCTAGCTCGACGCCCTGGCGATCGGCGGCGAGCTACGGCTTTTCGCCTTGGCAGTCGCAAACCAGCAGCCCGCAGCCGGGGCAGCCCTCGCCGTACTTTTCGCGTACAGCTTGCGTCAGGTCGACGCCCGCCACGTTCGCGATCGTCGTGAGCCAAGCCAGCACGTCGGCGAATTCGCCCCGCATCTCTTCGGCGGTGCCCTCGCGGAGGGCCGCCGCAAGTTCGCCAACTTCTTCCATCAGCCACATGAATGTTCCGTCGACGCCCCGCTCGATGTCTTTATCGAGATACATCTCGCGGATGAGTTGCTGAAACTCATCGATGCGAAGGGGGGAAGCCGGCATGGTCGTGGCCACGGGGACCAAGCAGAAAAGAGGAAAGCGATCGAGGCCGGCTGGACGCCGATTCTATTAATACACGTCACGCACGTAGCGTTTGTCATCGCGGAGCTTTGCGACGTAATCCTTCGCCTCGTCGGCAGACATCTTGCCATGCTCGGCCACGAGGGCGTGCAACGCTTTGTCGACGTCGCCCGCCATCCGTTGGGCATCGCCACAGACGAAGAAGTAGGCGCCATTTTCGAGCCATTCATACAGCTCGGCGCCCTCCTCTGTCATACGGTGCTGCACGTAGACTTTTTCTTCTTGATCACGACTGAACGCCGTGCTGAGCTTGGTGAGCAGGCCCGACTTCTCCATGGCGAGAAATTCGTCACGGTAGAGGAAGTCGGT
>JBCDCL010000267.1:0-5048 GCA_039182175.1 Planctomycetota bacterium | reverse complement strand
CCACTTGCCCGCCGCATTCTGCACCAAGCAATCGATGTAGCCCTGCAGGTAGGCGCCGCTAGGTTTGCCGAGCGGCCAAGAGAGCAGAAACTCGACTTCGCGATCGACTTGCTGTGCCGACTGCATGGCATGGAATCGATCGGACTGGGTAAATCGTGTGACCAACTCAGTCGCCTGCAGGGCGGCCAGGTCGGCGTGGCGATTTACGTGCAACGACGCCAACGCTTCGCACCACGCGGCAATCGCATTATCGCCATCGAGTGACAAGCGTTCGAGCACCGCGTGCACCAGCGTACCCAGCCCACGCGGATCAACTTTCTCCTTGGCGGGACGCAACGCCGCATCGAGGCTCGCCGCTGCCGGCCGCTTGGTGGCGTGATGCAGTTGGCCGGTGAGGCGAGATACCGAAAACCGCCGAATGGCGTCGGCCTGCAACGCGATGGGGCGTAGCGTTTCTGGAAGTGGCGTCGAAGCGGGAGACTTCGCCACCTTGTCGAGGAGCCGCATCCGGTCGACCCCTTTCTGCGGTGTCGCGTTCGTCTCCTTTCCATCGGCAACGTGAGCAATCGCCAGCGGCGCGGTGGCATCACTCTCTTCGCCGCGCGGCGCTGCTGTTTCCAGATCGAAGTGCGTGTCGAGCGTTCGCAGCCACTCGCCTTCGGGAGCTTTTCCCGCCGGGCGGGCTGCCGATAGGATTAGATGATCGGCCGCGCGTGTGCAGGCGACGTAAAACAATCGATCGAACTCGGCCTGATCGCCCGCTTGCTCGGCTGCACGGTGCAGGTCAAACCCGTAGGCATAAGCTCCGTTGTCATCGTCGGACCGCACCAAGGGGCCAAGCTGGGCGTCGAACGCCGCCGTCGCTGTCGGCCCGCGCGCTTTGCGATTGATGTCGGCGAGTACCACCACGGGAAACTCCAGTCCTTTCGAACCGTGGACGGTCATCAGTCGCACGACGTCGCTCTCGCCCGAGCGGGTGGCGGCCAGTGCTTCTTTTGGCTCGCGGGCAACAAACTCAGACAACTGCCGGACAAAGCCATCCAAGTCGCCAGGCCGATAAGCGTCGAACGCCCGGGCCTGCTCCAAAAGCTTGTGCAAGTTGGCATGTTTGCGCTCGCCCAAAAACTCAGACTGCAGGACAGCGTCGTAGCCCGTCCATTCGATGGCGTCGCTTAGCAGCCGACTAACCGGCGCCTGACCTTTCTGCAGGCGAAGTTGCTGTAGTGTTTTGCGGGCGTGCTGCAGCTTGGCGGCTTCCTCTGCGTCAAGCGCCTTCGGCACGCGGCCCGATGCAAAGCCGACCGATAGGCTGACCGCCGTTTGCCCATCGGGCGACCGGGTCAGCCAAAAGAGTGACTCGTCATGCAACGAGAAAAAGGGACTCCGCAACACACCCGCCAGAGCTACCTCGTCGCAGCCGCTGGCAATGGTGCGAAGCAGGTTGCCGATGTCGAAGACTTCCTGCTGGGAGTAGAACGCATGGCCGCCGATTAGCTGGTAGTCGATCTGCACATCGCGAAGTGCTTGTTCGTAATAGGGCACGTCGCTGAGAGTCCGGAACAAGATGGCGATATCGCCGGGGCGAACGGCGCGTGCATGCCACTCGCCATCGGCCGTTTTTTCACCAACGAGTGGCGTCTGCTCGTTGAGGAGCGTCCGCAGCCGGCGAGCGATCGACCTTGCTTCCGCTTGTCGCGAGGCGGGCTTGCTGGCGTTTTCTGCCACCGTGGTCCACAGGAATTCCGCCGATGGTCGCTCGGTGACTTGTGGCCGGGCGGCTCGCAATGGCGTGTAGCCTTCGCCAAAGACCGGTTCGACAAGCCGATTCACAAATTCCAGTACGCCCGGCTGGCTGCGGAAGTTAGTCGCCAAGGGCAGTCGGCCTGAGTCGGGCGTCTCCTCTTGCAGTTCGCGAAAGACATCGGGCTCGGCGCCGCGAAACCGGTAGATCGACTGCTTAAAGTCACCAACGAAGAAGAGCCGCCCTGTAGCAAGTTCCGATCCGACGAGAGCCTTGACGATGTCGACCTGTGCTCGGTCGGTGTCCTGAAATTCGTCGACCAGGAGCAATCGCACCTGCTGTTGCTGGGCCGACCGGGCAGCGGCGAACTCGTCGCCCGTCAGCAGCCGGCGTGCCTCGACCAGCAAATCGTCGTAGTCCAAGACGCCACGCTCTAGTTTCGCCGCTCGGTAGTCGTCCGCGACCGCCGCCGTCAGTCGCAATAGCTCCAAACCACGCTGGGCAGACTGCGTCGCCAATTCATTCGGAGCAAGCGGTTTACACTTCTTGCACAGGGCACGCACCTTTTCGCACGCCTGCTTGTACTGCTGATAGATGTCTTGATCAGGCCACTCTTCTTTGCTCTTCCGACCATGCGTGCGTGCCAGCTCTTGCAACTCCGTAAACATCTCAGGCGTTGCCGATTCGTCTAGAAATCGCTGCAGCAGCAGCGTGAGCGGCGGATACGCCTCGATGAACTTCTCGCTGACGGGCGTCGCCTTCGGAACGACTTCGCAAAGCCGCTGGAAGCTTGTAGCGCTCACCAATTCTTGCTGCATCGCGGGTAAGTAATCGCGCTTGTAGGCCAATTGCCAAGCAGCCAGCATGTCTGCCGGCTCGCGAGCGATCCACGCAGCGAACTCCGGTTCGTGGCAGTGGTCTAGCAGGTTCCACAATCGCTGCTTGAGCCCCGGCAAGTCGAAGTCGACGGCCAGTTGCATCGCGACCGGATCGCGATCGGCAATACGGTGGCGGAGCGACTGGTCGGTGACTTCGCTCCTAAGCACGTCGCTGGCGCCGGCGTCGAGAACCTGGAATAGTGGATCGATGCCCAACTCGACGGCGTGCGAGCGGACAAGCGATCCACAGAATCCGTGGATTGTGTTCACACGGGCAGAGTCGATCGTCCGGAGTAACGACAGCCAGTAGTCGCCTGCAGCGCCACTGGCCATCTGCAAACGATCGCGACACGCACGGCGGATACGGTCACGCATCTCGCGTGCAGCCGCATCGGTAAATGTAATGGCGATCAGCTCATGCAACTCAGCCGGCGGCTCAGAAGCCTTGTTCGGCTCAAGGTGCGAGAGAAACCGCTCCGTCAGGACGAACGTCTTGCCGCACCCGGCGCCAGCATCAAGCGCCACCGAAACTCCTCGCGTCTCGATGGCAGCTTGCTGCTCTGGAGTAAGCTGCGTAGCAGCTTGCGGGGCGACGCTCATGTGGGCGCCTCCTGCTGATCGCCCTCGGAGTCTGCGTCTGCCTCGCCAGGCAGCGTCTTTCCCAGGCGTCGCGTCTGCGTCACGCGACACGTAGTGCGGAACTCGCAGTTACGGCCACACTCTTCGTTCGGGTTGAGCATCGGGAAGTCGCCTTGCCGCACGCCACGAACGATCTCGGCAATCCGTTTGCGGACTGCTTGGCCGTATTCCTCCCACTGCTCGGTGGCGACGACACGTCCTTCGGAAACTTCGGTCGGCAAGAGCGTCTTGCGGTCTTCAGTGGGCGGCTGGAATCCTTTTTCACGGACCGCCCAGTAACCTAATCGCCACGGCCGGGCGCCTTGATCGGCCAGCAGATGCTGCTCGGTCGCCAGTGTGTAAAGGAAGAGCTGCAGTTGCCGACCTTCGCGAAGCTCAACGCCGCTGGCCGTGACCGACTTCGCAGTTTTGTAATCGACCACATTAAAAACCAGCTCGCCATCGACTTCGCCCAAATCAATGCGGTCGACTTGCCCGGTGAGCAAAATGGTTTCGCCATCGATTTCTAGTTCGAACGGCTCGGGCCGTGATGGGGGCGTGAGTAGTTCGCCATTGCGTGGCGGGCCGAAGCGGGTTTCGAAATACGCAGGCCGCATCTTTCCGCTGGTGTCGTCCTTATCCGTAAACTTCTGCAGTTGTGCTTGATAGCCTTCGCCCCAGCGTGTTGCCTGCGTCGCCTCGATCTCGACAAGCGCGGCCTGCTGCGGCGACTCCGGGATCGACGCCTGGGCTGCCGACACCGCATCGCGAAAAGCCTGGACGAACTCGCTGTTGTCGATCTGGGCGATCTCGGCGAGCGCATCGCCTGCTTCGCTGAGCCGGCTATGCAAGTGCACCATCGCATCATGCAGGAGTGAACCGCGACGACGGTAGTCGACTCTCAGATCGAACTCAGCCGGTTCATCGATGCCGAGCACTTGCCGCAGGAAGAATTTGAACGGGCACGCAGCATAGGTTTCTAGCTGCGTGGGGCTCCACAAGTGCTCTGGATTGAATCGCGTAGCCAGTTGTTGCTTGGCGACTCTGCCCGCGAGCATGCCTTCGGCCACGCCAAAGTGATCCCCCGTTGAGCGAGCGATGGAAACGCGTAACCCGGCGGCTAAACTTTCGCCGCCTGGGGCTTGTAGCGAGAGCGCCTTCTTAAGGTACCGCCCTTCGCCTTGGTGAAGGTCATCGACCGCTCGACTGCGTAGCTCCGCCAATGTAGTGGGCGTTGGCGATGGCAATCGAGCTTCACGAATACTGGCCGGCGCCAGCAGCCGCTCAATCTCGGAAACATAACTACTTGGTGACAGCGGTTGCCCCGCGTTGTCGATCGTCGGGTAGGAAAACACGACCTGCTCCGACGCCGACATGACGAGTTCGTAGAACTGCAGCATCTCGCGGCTGTGATGGTCATCCACACTCGGCTGCAAGTGGCCAACTGCCGAAGTCGGGCGTGGCGCCGGGAAAGACTGCTCGGTCATGCCGACCAGAAACAGCCGCTGGGGATGCAACCGCCGGGCGGTCTCGACCGATACGAATCGGACCCGTCCTTCATCGTTCGTCGCTAAGTCGATTGGCGTCTCTCGCAGCGAGGTTTCTAGCAGCGTCAGCACCTCGGCCGTGCTGAGCTTGTCGGTTTTACGCTCTTGCCAACCGGCCAGTCTTTCTAGCTCGGCAAAAGCGGCTTCGAGGGTAGAAATGGCCGATAGGTCTCGCTCTGCAGTGGCTGGATCGCCAAGAGACTGGTAGCCAAGCTCACGCGAAGTCCTCTGCAGGCGATCAAACCAAACGAGTGGAGCCGCTTT
>JBCDCL010000266.1:0-5060 GCA_039182175.1 Planctomycetota bacterium | reverse complement strand
CTTGAACAAGCGAATCTACCAATCGGCGTGGTGACGCACATCGCGGCGCCCGCTTCGCTAAAGGTTGAATACCAAGGCGCCGGGGGGCATGCGGGTGCGGTGCTGATGCCGGAGCGTCGGGACGCCTTGCTACCGGCAGCCGAGTTAACGCTGGCCGTCCGCCGTGCGGCCGAGGAAATCGGTGGCGTCGACACGGTGGCGACCACCGGCGTGTTGCAGGTGCATCCCGGGGCGGTAAATAGTATCCCGAGCCGAACGCAACTAGAAATCGACATCCGCGACATCGACCACGCCCGCCGCGATCGCGTGCTGGACCAAGTGCGGGCCGATGCCCAGAAGATTGGCGATCGCCATCGGCAAGAGACCCACATCGAATTGGTGAACGCCGACCCGCCCGCTACCTGCGCTGCCATGGTGGTTGACGCAGTCGAAGCAGCGGCCGATGACTCGGGCCTTGCTTACCAGCGAATGATCAGCCGAGCTTACCACGATTCGTTGTTCATGGCCCAAGTGGCGCCAACGGGGATGATCTTTATTCCTTGCCGAGACGGCGTAAGCCACCGGCCCGACGAATATGCAACGCCCGAAGCCCTCGCCGCCGGCGTCTCAGTCCTGGCTGGCGTGCTGCGACGCTTGGCCGAATAGCTGGTCGCTCACCAAGCCATCGCACTCTGACGGGAGTCCTGCGTGGCGAAGGGATGCTCGTCCATGGCTTTGGCGGACGCTCACCGGCTGGTAGCATGCGTGTGGCGAGAGCACACCAAACGACAAACAGGCTACAGGCGAACCCAAAAGAGCGAAGAGACCAAGCGACATGATCGAAGTACGTTCGCAGTCCTACGGAAAATCCCAAGTCCGCGTTTCGCACATCCGCCGCAACGGGTCCGTGCATGAGTTCATCGAACTCACCTGTTGGGTCGAACTAATGGGCGATTTCGACGCTGCCTACACGGCTGCCGATAACTCGCTCGTCGTGCCGACCGACACGATGAAGAACACGGTGTACGTGCTGGCGAAGAAGCATGGCATCGATTCGTTGGAGTCATTCTGCCGGCTCTTGGCGAGGCACTTCATCGATTCCTTTTCGCACGTTGAAGTTGCGAACGTCCGCGGCGCCGAATCGCTTTGGTCGCGAATGGAGTTCGGCGGCGAGCCCCACACCCACGCCTTCGTGGCGCCAGGCAACGAATCGAACACGTGCGATGTGACGGCCTTTGCGGACGACTTGACCCAGACAGCCGGCATCGCGGGCCTGAAGGTGCTGAAGACGACCGGCTCGGCATTCACCAACTATCTTGTGGACGAACAAACAACGCTGCAGCCGACTGACGATCGCATATTCGCCACGACGATCGAAGCCAACTGGCCGTGCAGCGATCCCGAGGCGGATTGGACGACCATTCGGTCAAGAATTCGGGAGCAACTGCTGGCGAAGTTTGCCAAGCAGCACAGCGAATCGGTACAGCATACGCTGTACGAAATGGCCGGCGCAGCGCTCGAGGCATGCCCCGAGCTATCGGAGATCAGCCTCACGATGCCCAACCAGCACCACTTGTTGATGAATCTCGCCCCGTTTGATTTAGAGAATCCGAACGAGGTGTTTGTACCTACCGACGAGCCGTTCGGCAACATTTCGGCGACGATCGCCCGGAGCGAAGCGGAGGCTTCTGCGTGAGCGACCCCAGCTCGCCCCAGTTGATCCTGCGTAGCCGTGCCGTGGTCTTGCCCGGTGGCGTGCGGCCGGCGAATGTGGTGGTCGAAGATCGAACGATTTCAGCGATCACTGATTATGACGCCAACGCGTATGTCGATGTTGAGGGCGCCGAGGTCCGTGACTTTGGCGACATGGTGATCGGCCCCGGGCTGGTTGATTCGCACGTTCACATCAACGAGCCGGGCCGAGCCGATTGGGAAGGCTTCCGCACTGCCACATCGGCGGCGGCGGCAGGCGGCGTGACGACGCTGATCGACATGCCTCTGAACAGTAGTCCCGTGACCACCACGGCAGACGCACTCGCTGCCAAAAGAGCCGCCGCGGCCGATCAATGCTGGGTCGATGTCGCGTTCTACGGTGGCTTAGTCCGTGGCGGCGCCGATCGCGTCCAAGAGTTGCTCGGCGCCGGCGTCGCTGGCATCAAGGCGTTCATGTGCGACTCAGGCCTAGATGAGTTTCCTGCCTCCGGGCAAGCCGATCTGACGGCAGCCGGCCAAGTGTTGGCGAAGACTGGCGTTCCCCTGCTGGCGCACGCTGAACTGCCACTTGCGCCCGGCGCTACGCTGAGCGATACGCGACGCTATGCAGAATACTTGGCGTCTCGCCCCAAGCAGTGGGAAGTCGACGCCATCGAACTACTGATCCGCACAAGCCGCGAGACAGGCTGCCGAGTTCATGTGGTGCATCTGGCCAACGCCGATGCACTTGCGATGCTCGAGCAAGCTCGCGACGAAGGACTTCCCATCACCGTCGAGACATGTCCGCACTATTTGCATTTCTCCGCGGAGGAGATTCCCGATGGAGATACGCGATTCAAGTGCGCCCCACCAATTCGCGACGCTGCGAATCGAGACGGACTTTGGCAAGGACTGCAGCGAGGTGTGATTGACACGATCGGGTCGGATCATTCGCCCTGCCCTCCCGCGATGAAAGAACTGGAGAGCGGCGATTTTCTGGAGGCTTGGGGGGGAATCGCAGGTTTGCAACTGACGCTACCAATCACTTGGACAGGCGCCAAGAAACGCGGCATCGCGATCGAGCACCTCTTCCACTGGACCAGCACCAGACCGGCCGAACTATTCGGTCTTGGACAGCGGAAGGGAAAGCTCGCCGTCGGCTACGATGCCGACATCGTTGTCTTCGATCCTTCCAAAGAGTGGCAGATCGATGGCAAGCGGCTTTACCATCGCCACAAGCTGACGCCCTACGATGGCCAAACGGTGACGGGCCAGGTCGTGCAAACGCTTGTCAGTGGCCGTACCGTTTTCACCGACGGTCGGCTGGCAGCAGAGCCATCGGGTAGATTCCCCGCACCTGCTTTCGCAAATGCAGAGCCTGCCGGATGACCTCGATCGCCAACAAGCTGAATGAGATGGACGCCGGCGAGCGGACTGCAGCGCTCGAGCGTTGTTGCGGGTCCGCGGCTTGGGTGGCGGCGATGCAGCAAGCGGCGCCTTATCGCGATGACGACCACGTGCTTTCACGAGCAGAGTCGGCCTGGAATTCGCTCTCGCGTGATGACTGGCTCGAAGCCTTCGCTGCCCACCCGCGGATCGGCGATGTCGACAGCCTGCGGGCCAAGTACTCTGCGACCAAAGAGTGGGCCACCGGCGAACAAGCGGGAGTAGAATCCGCCAGCGATCAAATCATCGAGCGGCTCGCTACGCAGAATGCCGCGTACGAAGCGCGATTCAATCACCTGTTCATTGTTTGCGCGACCGGAAAGTCGGCTGACGAAATGTTGGGGCTGTTGGAAAGCCGCCTTCACAATAGCCCTGAAGAAGAGCTAGCCATCGCGGCGGCCGAACAACTTAAAATCACCTTGCTCCGGCTTAGGAAGCTTGCCGAATGAATGCTCGCAGTCCGATTACGACCCACATCTTAGATACTGCCGCTGGTCGTCCTGCTGCGGGCGTGCAAGTGACGCTCTATCGCGCCTCGGCAACCGACGATAACGCATGGGACGAACTAGCCACTGGCAGAACTGACGCCGACGGCCGCGTCACCGATCTGGTGGCGCCGGGGACGCTCGACACGGGCGACTATCGCCTCTCGTTCAACGTCGCCGCCTACTTCTCGGCAAATTCGCGGCCGAGTTTCTATCCCTCCGTGACCATCGACTTCACGGTCGCCGCCGCGGACGAGCACTACCATGTGCCCCTTTTGCTGAGTCCCTACGGCTACAGCACCTACCGCGGCAGCTAGTCATAAGCGGCGAAGCGGCGTGTCCGTCTAGCGCGATTGTGCCGACGTTGCAGCGCAGTGCGTGGGTTTGATCGTCTTGCCGTGTGCATCGTCAGTTCGATTCGCGGCCCTGGCGGCGGCAGCGTGACCTACCTTTGCGTTGAATAGTGCAACGGTGCGCGAATCCGTAGCGAAGAAAATCCAGCCTTACGGGTGGATTGCATCTCGCGTTGGCTGCCATATCGATGAATTCCACGCTCGAAAACCCGATCGCCGGCGGTGGCCTGCTCGACTCGTTATTTGGCGAGGACGTCTTCTGTCCGAGCGAGCCGCAGTCGGTCGAAGAGACCGGTTTAAGCCCGGTGCTAATCGAAGCGCTCGCCTGCAAGTATCTGCTGCAGGTCGGGTCGGCGGCAGGGCGAGATATTGCAGAGCAAGTTGCTATCCCCTTCGGCGTGCTCGAAGGAGTGCTCAACGCCCTTCGCACGCGACAAGTCTTGTTCCATCAAGGACAGGCGCCGCTCAACGATTATTATTACGCACTCACGGACCAAGGCATCGAACGCGCACGAGCCGCCATGGCAGCCAGTGCGTACGTCGGCCCGGCGCCAGTGCCGTTGGATGACTACATCCTGTCGATCGAAGCCCAATCAATCCGCGTTGAAGCGGCGCAGAAAGATCAACTCGCCGATGCGTTTGCCGACATCCACGTCGAGTCGCAGATGCTGGAGCTTTTGGGGCCAGCCGTCAACTCCGGCGCGGGGCTCTTCCTCTACGGTGCTCCCGGGAACGGCAAAACAACCATCGCCAAGCGGATCACCAAATGTTTCGGCAATCATATTTGGTTGCCGCGAACGGTGATCGAAGACGGCCAAGTCATCAAGCTATTCGACGCTGCCTGCCATGAAGAGGTACGCGGCGGCGAAGCTTCGCTGCTAAAGAGTGCCAATAGCGATCCGCGATGGGTCAAGATCCGCCGGCCAACGGTCGTGGTAGGTGGCGAACTGACGATGGACAGTCTCGAAATACGGCACGACCACACGACGAACATCAGCGAAGCATCACTGCAAATGAAGAGCAACTGCGGTTGCTTGCTGATCGACGACTTCGGCCGCCAGCGGATCGATCCAACCGATCTGCTAAACCGCTGGATCATCCCGCT
>JBCDCL010000265.1:0-5097 GCA_039182175.1 Planctomycetota bacterium | reverse complement strand
AGGTGCACAGGCCGAGGTCTTCCTCGTCGAGTTCCAGGCACCCAAGCATCTGAGCCGTTTCGGTGTCTTGCACGCACAAAGACTTGAGCAACGGCGTCGGGATGATGTCGAGTGGCATCACCCGTTCGTACATCCCCAGCGGAACGATCGCCCGGTGGCTGCCTTCGGTCGACGTGGTGAACTTCCAGCGACGGGCTGCACTGCTCAAAAATGCAGAGACGTAAGCCGCTTTCGTCGAGTAGCGATCCGTGCCTGGCAGCATCCAGCCGATCAGGTCGCGGTGGTTACCCTCTTCGAGGACACAAACCTGCATATGGCGACGTCCCAGGTAACCCATGGGGTCTTCGCTTTTGCGACCCGACAGCACCGAGCCCGACACGACGCGGACCTCTTTGCCTTCGGGAGCGGAATACTCCCCGGCAGTCAGCTCGGCCAGCGAGGCGCCCAACCGTGTGCGGACTAGGCGAGGGTTGGTCGCCACAGGGCCGCCGAGGGCGACGATACGATCGGTCATGATCTGACCGGTCAGCATCAGATGGCCAACCGCCACCACGTCCTGATATCCGATGTGCCAGACGCTACGCTCCATGCTCACTGGCGAGAGCAGGTGAATGTGCGTTCCCGGCAAGCCAGCAGGGTGAGGGCCGCCAAACTCGGCAACCTCGACGCATCCCAGGTCTTCGCCGGGAAGCGTCGCCCCGGTTGCTTTGCAGAGGTACGTTTCGCCGTCGGTTAGCGTGCTCAGAGCTTCTAGCCCCGCGACAAATTCTGCGGGGTAAGACTGCAGAAAGACCGTTGGATCTGCGGCGAGGGGATTGGTATCAATCGCCGTGACAAACAACGCATGCGGTTTGCTATCGATCGCTGGTACGCGACTGTAGGGCCGCTTTAGCAACGCGGGCCAGAGCCCTGAGTTGACAAGATTCTCGCGGACTTTCTCAGCCGGCAGTTGCGAGAGGTTGTCGTTCGGATAGGCAGCGAAAGTTTCTTGATCGTCACCAGACAGTTCGATTTCAACCGACTGAAATGCACGCTTGGCGCCGCGATTGACGGCAGTCACGGTTCCGCAACCGGGCGAAGTGTAGCGAACCCCTTCGGTCTTCTTGTCGGTGAACAAGAGTTGTCCGAGTTTGACATGATCGCCCTCTTGGACTTCCATCGTCGGCTTCATGCCGATGTAGTCCGCCGCAACGACGCCAACCTTGGTAATCGCAGGGCTTTGCTCGATCACTTGCCGCGGTTCGCCCGCGATTGGCACGTCGAGGCCTTTCTTGATCTCAAACGTTCTGGTCATGCTCGCCGTTCTTTAGGGATCGCTTGGAAACCAAAATCCGCAGTGCGGTGGGAAGGAAAGGGTGTATTAGCCGTGTTGGCTTAGCACGAGGATCTGGTGTGTCGATGATCGCGTCGCGGGGAAATCACAGCAGGTTTAGCGGTGCGAAAAATCGTCGCATGCGGGGTTGAATCGGCACGTCACCTCGTTGTTTGTGAATTTTTTCACGAAATCGCTGCTAAGTCAACCGTGGCAATGGTTTTCGGGCCGCAAACCCATCAACTCGATGGGCTGCAGGGGGCTGTCGGAGGCGGTGCGTCGTGCGGGGGGCTGCTTGCAAATGCTAGCAAAGTCTTCAGTGGCTTGACAGCAGCGAATTGATTCCTCGCCGAATGATACCCGATTGCGTCGGACTCGCAATGCGGTCTCCAGCGTTCCGGGCCTTTAGATCCTCGTCTTGGCAAAGCCTCTTGATCTGAGGCGGGCTTTCTGCGTTGTCCGCTGCCACCCAGTCAGTCGCAAGTCGCGGCCGATTCGTCAAAGGCCGCATGTGCAATTTCAGCAAAGTGATTCAGCGTTGAGTACGCAAGATTGCCCCTAGCGTTATCAAGAGTTCGGGGCCGTTGCTGGCGTCCGTAGGCAGGCGTATACTCACGATCAAATCGAGCCAACTGGTGTAACCGAAGGCACTAACGGAATGAAAATTCACGAGTTTCAAGCCAAGCAACTCTTTCGCGATGCGGGCATCCCTACCCCACGGAGCATCGTCGTCGATTCTGGCGACGCAGCGGCCGCGGCCTACGACGAACTCGGTGGGAGTCTGGCGGTCGTCAAAGCCCAGATTCACGCTGGTGGTCGTGGGAAAGGAACCATCAAGACAAACCCCGAGCAGCACGGCGTCGAACTGGTCAAGTCGGCCGACGACGCAAAGCGGGTTGCCGAAGCTTTGCTAGGCGAGCCTCTGGTCACCATCCAAACGGGGCCCGAGGGGCAAGTCGTCCGCAAGGTGTTGATCGAAGAGGGCTGCGATATTGCCCGCGAACTCTACTTGGGCATTGTGATCGATCGGGCCGTTGGGCTCCCGGTGCTTATGGTCTCAACCGAAGGCGGCATGGATATTGAGCACGTTGCGGCGACGACTCCTGAGTTGATCTTCAACGAACACTTCACACCCGGCGAAGGTTTGCAGCCGTATCAGACTCGCAAGCTGGCCAAGAAGCTCGGCCTAGAAGGCGGCAGCGTGCGAGCCGCTGACAAATTCATGCGGGCGATTTGCAAGCTGTTCACCGACCTCGATTGCAGCCTGGCCGAGATCAATCCACTCGTTGTGACCGGGGATGGCCAACTCATCGCGTTGGACGCCAAGGTCAACTTCGACGAAAACGCCATCTTCCGGCACCCCAACCTTGCCGAGCTTCGCGACAAGTCGGAAGAAGACCCCGCCGAGCTACGAGCAGGCGAAGCGGGGCTGAGTTACGTGCAACTCGACGGCAACATCGGCTGCCTGGTTAACGGCGCCGGGCTGGCGATGAGCACGATGGACATTGTCAAGCTGCATGGCGGCGAGCCGGCCAACTTCCTCGATGTCGGCGGCGGCGCCAATAAGGATCAGGTCACCGAGGCGTTTCGCATCCTATTGGACGACAAAAACGTCAAAGCGGTGCTTGTGAACATCTTTGGCGGCATCATGCAGTGCACGACCATCGCGCACGCTGTTTTGGCGGCATACAAGGAAGTCGGCTTCAACGTGCCGTTGGTCGTCCGACTGGAAGGGACCGAAGTCGAAGAAGGCCGAAAGATATTGGCCGACAGCGACGTCGACATCATCGCTGCAGAGGGGCTTACAGACGCTGCGAAGAAGGTAGTCGCCGCCGCCGGCGCCGCGTAACGCCACGGCCAGCCATACCGGCAATCAACGACCGGCTATCGGTTGCTTGCCTGCATCGCAAACCATTACCTCAACAGTCGATAGCCCACGACCGTCAGTCGAAAGTCAGTTGCATGTCGATCTTCGTAAACAAAGAGACCCGTGTCGTATGCCAGGGCATCACTGGCAAGAGTGGCGAGTTCCACAGTCGCAACTGCATCGAGTACGGCACGAAGTTGGTCGCCGGCGTAACGCCAGGCAAGGGCGGACAGACGGTGCTCGATCGTCCCGTGTACGACACGGTGCAAGAAGCGGTCGATCAAGAGGGCGCCAATGCGACGATGATTTTCGTCCCGCCGCCATTCACCGCCGATGCGATTCTAGAGGCGGCTGACGCAGGCATTGAAGTCATCTGCGCGATCACCGAAGGCGTGCCGGTGATGGACATGGTGCGCGTCAAGCAAGAGCTAACTGCCCGCGTCGCTGCTGGTCAAAACGTGCAACTCATCGGGCCTAACTGCCCCGGCGTGATTACTCCCGAAGAGTGCAAGATTGGCATCATGCCTGGCTACATTCACAAGAAGGGGCCGGTCGGTCTCATCAGCCGCAGTGGCACGCTTACGTACGAAGGCGTCTGGCAGTTGACCAACCTAGGGCTCGGGCAGTCGACCTGTGTCGGTATCGGCGGCGACCCTGTGAATGGAACCTCGTTCATCGATTGCCTGAAACGCTTTCAAGAAGATGGCGACACCGAAGCAATTTTGATGATGGGCGAGATCGGCGGTACGGCCGAAGAAGAAGCCGCCGCCTTTGTGGCTGAGCACGTGACAAAGCCCGTCGCTGCGTTCATCGCCGGTCGCACGGCGCCCCCTGGTAAGCGTATGGGCCACGCGGGCGCGATCATTTCTGGCGGCAAGGGTACAGCAGAAGACAAGATTGCCGCCCTCACCGCAGCAGGCATTGAGGTCGCTGACAGCCCGGCCGACATGGGGACCGCCCTGCAGCGTGCGATCAAGAACGCAGGCTAGCGGGCGACACGCCGGCGATCTCGCACGCGAGCGATGTCTCTTCCACGCGATTCTTATCGGCCGTGCATTCGGCGATAGAGTCGGTGGCCGCATCTGTCACGTGCACTTCGTAGGGCAGCGAGATACGGAAGCATGCCCCACCCTCAGCCGTCGACTCGGCGACGATTGTGCCGCCGTGTTTGTTGACGATCACGTCGTGCGAGATCGCCAAACCCTGGCCGGTGCCTTTGCCCACTCCCTTGGTGGTGAAGAACGGATCGAAGACCCGTGGGAGAACGTCTGCCGGTATGCCGGTCCCCGTATCCTCCACCTCGACGATTAGATGTTCTTCGTCTTGCCGGGTGCGAACCCAGATTGTTCCTTTCTTGATGTCCGCTTTCTCAGCAATCGAGTCAGCAGCGTTGACGATCAAGTTGAGAAAGACCTGATTGAGTTCTACCGGCCAGCACTCAACCATCGGCGCTTTGGGGTCGAGTTCGAGTTGGAGATCAGCGACACGCTTCCAATGCTGTCTCGATACGACCGTAGCGCTTCGCACAAGTTCGTTTATATCTGCCGGCGTTTTATGCTTCGAACCAGGGTGCGAGAACCCTTTCATCGCATTAACGAAATCGACAACGCGGCCAATGCCGACGGCACAATCGTCGATTGAGTCTTGAATGCTGGATTGAAGCGTAGCGAAATGATTCTCCTGAAGTTTTGCCTCACAGGCCGACAATCGTCCGACTGCGTCCTCAGGGCAAGTTTCGCTGGCAAGTGTCGCCAGCAAGCAATCCACCGTGCCGACAAGTTGTGGAACCGACTGTTGCAGGAACTCTAGGTTCGACCCAAGGTATTGAAGCGGCGTATTAATTTCGTGAGCAATGCCCGCGGTCAGCTGTCCGATCGATTCAAGCTTTTGTGCGTGAGCAAGCTTCGCTTGTAGGGCT
>JBCDCL010000264.1:0-5114 GCA_039182175.1 Planctomycetota bacterium | reverse complement strand
ATCCAAATCGATTGGCGATTCGCACGGTGCTCAACGGCCAAACGATGCAAGATTGGAACACTGAGGATATGATTTTCGATGTGCCGACGCTGATCGAGTTTCTCAGTGGCAGCACGACCTTATTGCCGGGTACCGCGATATTCACCGGCACGCCGCATGGCGTTGGGTTTGCTCGCAAGCCGCCTGTCTATCTGCAACCAGGCGATATAGTGACGGTCGCCATCGAAGGCATTGGCGAGCTGACCAATCCCGTCGTCGAAGAGACGCTCGCCGAGTAGACGATCGCAAGAGTTCGACGATGGCTACGTTCGCTCGCTCCGCAGCGTCAGAATCGCTAGCTCCGGCGGGCAATTGAATCGTAGTGGCGCCAGTGAACCGATGCCTCGGCAGACATGCATCACCGTATCGCCGCGGCGGAACGTACCACCCGAATAGCGGGTGCCGTGCACACTGGGCGTCACCACCGCCCCAAGCAGTGGCAGGCGAATCTGCCCCCCGTGGTTGTGCCCCGCCAGCAGCAAGTCGATGCCGTGCTGCTCTGCCCAACGGAATTGATCGGGTCCGTGAGCAAGTGCAACAGTGAAGTCAACGGGCTCGCCGTTGCCCTGCGGATCTCCTGCCGGGGCGAACCAGGGCAATTCGTTACCGACAAGTCGAACTCGCTGGCCGCGAATGTCTCGTTGGTCGGACGTGCCGCCTAAGTCGATAAGGCCGCCCTTGGACAGTTCCTGTCGCAGTTTCGTGTTGTCGTGCTTCAAATCGTGATTGCCGAGTACGAAAAAAACGCCCTCAGGCGCCGTGAGCTTTAGCAGCGTCTCGTCGACCCACGCATGCTGCGCATCGTACTCGACTAGATCACCCGTCAACGCGATGAGGTCTGGCTGAGCGTCGAGCGTTGCCTCGATAAGATCGCGGAAGTAGGCGATCCCAATCCGGCCCGACATGTGCAGGTCTGTCAGGTGAGCGATGCGGAGCCCATCCAAAGGCGCTGGCAGCCTTGGGATGAGCAGCTCCTTCTCGGCTAGCACCGGCCGAAGGACCTGGTTGCCTGGCAGTCGAACAAGTCGCCGGACGGTTCCTGGTGCAAGCAGCTCGTCGCCATGTTTGGCATGCAGGTCGAGCACGCATGTCGATTCACTCTGCACAACGCCATGACGCTCACGGTGTCGTTTGACGAAAACCGTCCAAACGAGTGCCCAGCAAGAAACGAACAAACAGAGCAGCACATACCAACCGCTTGGCGTGCTGGTAAACGCTGCCGCCGTGCTTGAGGAGTTGTGCAGGCTAGTCGCCACGAGCACTGCGAGGGGAATCACGGCGAAGTCGACCATGCAGAAGTGCGTTACTGCGTCGACAATCCACCGCTGAAAGCCAACGCCGTGCACCCGATTCACGATGCTGACCCACAGTACGCAATGACCGACGAATGCGATGAGTAAAAGAAAGGCGTACAACGGCGTACCGGGGGAGAATCTGTGTAGGTGGGTTCAGGTTAGCCGCGAGAAACGTTGGCAGCCGTATCGCTAATGACGGGGTAGCGACTTGCGTAACGTGAGGTCGTCAGTTGCGAGATAGCGACGTTGCAAATCGGCCACTTGGGTCTATTCGCCCGT
Source organism: Planctomycetota bacterium (assembly GCA_039182175.1). Classification (GTDB taxonomy): domain Bacteria; phylum Planctomycetota; class Planctomycetia; order Pirellulales; family Lacipirellulaceae; genus JBCCQL01. The sequence continues at coordinate 3,501 of JBCDCL010000264.1, read as the reverse complement.
ATTGTCGCTGACGACTTGCTCGACCGTTTCGAGCAATTGATCAAGCCGGAATGGCTTGTAAAGGACCGCCTTTAATCCCGCTTGGCGTGCTTTGACGATCGCGTGGCCCGGATCGTACCCGAAACCGGTCATCAATATCAGCGGGGCGTTCTCTTCCATCTCATGCAGTTTGAGCAGCAACTCGTAACCCGACATATCGGGCAAACGAATGTCGGCGATGATGGCGTCATAGCCGCCACTCTGCCGAAGGTTGCGAGCCATGTAGATGGCTTCTTTGCCATCGTGTGCCGTCTCGACGATGCAGTTGTATCGTTCCAAGAGTGTGTGGGCGGCGCTGCGGACCGAATCGTCTTCGTCTGCCACGAGCACGTGCTTGCCAACAAGCGCGGCCCGTGGCTCGATACAGACGCTTGTTGGCCGGGCTTCGATCGGCGCCATCGACTGGCCGACTTTCTGAATGACCTGCTTGATGTCGCGAGCATTGGTCAAAATCCGCGCTAGCCGCTCGGCTACCGCCGGCTCGTGACCGATGTAACGCTCCATGACGTTCACGGCATCGTTGAGAATGTCGTCAACGGGCAGCGCGACAGCACTATGGATCGCTTCGACGCTGGCAGCAGCCGTGGTTGCCTTCTCGGCAGCGAGCAACTCCAGCGTGTTCAGTGCGGCTGCTACGTCACGCGAGAAGATTTCCAAGAACTGCAGGTCGCTCTCCGTAAAGGCTCGCGGTTCCGGGCTTTCGACGTTGAAGGTACCAATGACTTGCTCGTGCAGCATGAGCGGCACGGTGAGCGAACTGCGTGCGTCTTCGGCCCCTTCGATATAGAGCGGGTCTTCGCTAATGTCCTCGCACAGATAGCTCTGCCCCGTGGCGGCGACGAACCCGGTAACGCCGTTACCTGAAGCGTCTGCCCGTAAAGTGCGGCTTTCAGCTTCCGGCTTCATGCCCACGGCGAGCAGCGGCTCGAGTTCGTTGGTGCCTTGGGCGAGCATGCGAATCTCGACCACATCAAATTGCAGCACATCTTGCGTGCAGTGCAGAATGTTCGACTTGAGCAGTTCGATCCGCTCTTCGAGATCCATGTTGGCGACTTCGTCCGTCGACAAGTCTGCAAGCTCAATGCCTGCTTGGTGGATCGCCGCCAGCTTTTGTTGCTGCAGCATCTCGTCGGTGATGTCGCGAATGGTGACGATCAAGTGTTCTGGATCGGCGCCCTCTTCGTCGTAGATCGGCGCTGCATGAACGCGGTAATGACGCGAGTCGCTACACCGCAACGTCGACGCACTAGGCTGCTGCTTCACGAGCGCCGTGTGGAACGGACAGAAGTCAGGCCCCAGGATGTCGGGCCCACCAAGCACCTTGTAGAAGTTTTGCCCGGTCAAATCGGTGCCGCCAAGCCATTCTCGCAAGCGACCGTTGCCCCAGACAATGCGACTATCACTGTCGAGCACCACCACGCCATCGGGCATGCCTTGCAAGATGCGTTCGTTTTGCATCAAGCGGCCCGCATCGAACGCTTCGGCGAAATGCTCTGCCTCGGCGTAGACACCGGCGTAACCGCCGTGAGCAAGGCGAGCCAGTGCCCGTACCGGTGAGGAGACTTGCTCCAGCTCGACGCCTTCGCCGAAACGATTCCGCAAACCGTCGGTCGATTGGCCGTGACCCGTCAGGCAGAGAATCTTCGTCGGTTGGTCGTTGAGGCCGACCGACACCTCTTGGCTGCCATGAAAGTCAGCTCCGTCGGGCGAGGATTCTCCGGAGCCTGCGCTAGCAGCCTCGGAGTCGATCGACGATGGGAAAGGTTCTTGCACCGCTTATACCAGCGGGGACAGGGTAAGCACGCCGCGTGGGCGATAGTCCTTCAGCGAGTCTCTTAGGTCACTACCTGGAGGGCGACGAAAAAAGCAGCTGGTCATTTTGGCAAACTCGACCAGCGGCTATTCGTGACGCCCGATTTGCAACAGCTATCGTACGCAGAATTATAGATGCGGGTTTCCGGACTAACAACCTGTCCGAGGCGGCTCGTGGCCTAGTTCACTGTCGATCGCGATTGCAACTGTAAGCCGCCCACTTGGGCTTCTTCTGCGTATCGGTAGAGAGACCGCTTGGTCGCAAGCCGGAGTGGCTTGCCCAACCAGAAAAGTCCGCCGGCGCCTACTCTTGCCGGTGCGAGTGGTACAAGACGAACTGCTAGGCTGCGAGAGGGCCATGTCACTCGACCGCCCGCCACAGCACGGCTGCCGCTGCAAAGCGGGACCATAGCGACTACAATCTGGTCTCCCGCCTCGCCGCGTTGCGGCGTAACTGTCTCCCGCCTGCTATCCGGCCAACCGGTCGGCCATTGGTTTCCCTTCCCTGACGCCACCCTCCATGCCCGCTGCCAACTCCTCCAAGTGCGAAGTGACCACCCAGCTTCGCAACGTCGCCATCATTGCTCACGTCGACCACGGCAAAACGACGCTCGTCGACCAATTGCTTTACCAGTCGGGCAGGTACCGGCAGGAGCATCTCGACAAAATGGCGGGTGGACAGCACGGCTTGGTGTTCGACTCGAACGATTTGGAGCGAGAGCGTGGCATCACGATTTTCAGCAAGAACTGCGCGGTCAATTACACCTCAGCCGCCGGCGAAGATTATCGAATCAATCTGATTGACACGCCGGGCCACGCCGATTTTGGTGGCGAGGTCGAGCGTGTATTGATGATGGCCGATGGGGTCCTCTTGGTGGTCGACGCCTACGAAGGGCCGATGCCGCAAACGCGGTTTGTGCTGCAGAAAGCACTGGGGCTCGGGCTAAAGCCGATTGTCGTTGTGAACAAAGTCGATCGCCCCGACAGTCGGCCCGATGAAGTGCTGACCGAAGTCTTTGACCTATTGGTCGACCTGGGCGCCGATGACGAGACGCTCGACTTCGGCGTCCTCTATGCATCGGCCAAGCAAGGCTGGGCGGCGACGAGTCTCGAAGACGAGCGAGTCGACATGCGACCGCTCTGCGAAGCGATCGTCGATGGTGTGCCTGCCCCCGCTGGCGATCCTGAGGCGCCGCTACAACTGTTGGTCACCACGGTCGACTACTCAGAGTTCGTCGGCCGGATCGGCATTGGCAAGGTGCTGGCGGGCACGATCAAGGATCGGCAGCGTGTCGCGGTGGTCGATCGCACCGGCGCCGTCACGCAGCAACAGATTGGGCAACTGCTCACGTTCGACGGGCTAGAGCGGGTCGAAACCGAGCAAGTGGGATGCGGAAATATCTGCGCGGTCGTAGGGCTCGATCCCATCGAGATTGGCGACACCATTTGCCATGCCGACCGGCCACTTGCCGCGGCGCCGATCACGATCGACGAGCCGACGCTACATATGACCTTTCGGGTGAACGACGGTCCGTTCGCCGGTCGCGAGGGTGACTACCTAACCAGTCGGCAAATTGGAGCCCGACTAGAGAAAGAACTGCGCTCGAACGTCGCTTTAAGAGTCGAGCCCGGCGCCACGCGAGAGCAGTT